>JABDDC010000013.1 GCA_013287815.1 Chlamydiota bacterium | reverse complement strand
GAAAACCTATAAAGCCCAGAATATTAAGAGCTGCAATGATAGTCATTGTTTTTGGCCAAAATGAATACTTGTAGGCGGCATAGCTTGACACTGTGGCTAAACCCGCTGTTACAAGCATAAACAAATTAGATATAGCAATACTTTTTTGATATTTTCTTGGTATTTGTGGTGCTTTTGGTGTTTTCACTGAATTTATATTATTTGAGATATGTTTCATCTTGTCCTTTTGCCTTCAGCTTTTAGCCTTTCGCTTTCATCCTTTCCTCAAATTCTTGGAGGAAGTACTCCTTCTCTTCGGGGTGGATGAGCCTTTCCTGATCGAGGATATGTAGGAGGATTTCTTTGAAGGCGGGGGTAAGGGTGGAGGCTTTATCTGTTAAGATATGCTTGTCCAGCTGAATAAGGACCTGATTGCGCAGCCGATGTTGGAATTGGATGAGATCTTTCGAATCGCGGATATGATCGAAATTGAGCTGTGTCGTGGCCATGTGGATGAGGTTGTCCAGCTCATCAAGGGACTTAGAATTTTCCATCAGGATGATAGTTTGTTCAAAATGTTCGCGGAGGTGGTCGTCAGGGATTTTCAGGTCGTCTTCTTCGGCTTGGATCAGCTGACTTAGATTCAACTCATCGGCAAAAGCGACAAATTCACTTGTGGGCATCTCTTCATATTGGATGTAGAGCGCTTCTAGCGAATCTTGCAATTGACGGTTATACTTGGCATCGGCCGTGACGAATTCGTGGGAGAGATTTTGGAAATCGCTCTGGAAGGATGGGGATGGGGTCTTGATCTCATGATTGATTTGTTCTACAATAGCATCAGCGTAGGGTTTTAATATTTTTGCCCGTTCGGCTGTCATCGCTTTCAATTGGATATAGATAGGATGGTTGGTGTCGACGTTGGCAGCAATTTCTGATTTGATCTCGATATCATCCTGCATGGCTATTTGTTCTTGCGGATATTCATTTTTTTGCAGTTCATCGCCCTCTTTAAGCAGGAGGGCCTGATAGGCAGTTCCGGTATTATTAAAGGTTAAATAACCAAATAGATAATTTTCGGTAGGGACAAAGACCATCAATTCCTTTCTAAAAAGGAGAGCTGATGACTTGCCTTGCGGCGCATAGAAGACCATCTGATGCAGGGCTGTAAAATTCTCGATTTCTTGTTTGATCAATGCCACTTCATGGCTTGAAGATTTGCCGGTAGCGAGTGCAGAGACCTTTTGCATGAGATTCAATCCAAGACGATGATAGCGTGGAGCATTGTAGAGGTAGTTCTCTGCTCCGGGTTTGATGAGTCCTAGATTTTTAGGCGGCGCAAAATCCTGGCGGCCCGATTCATGCGCCAGGGCTGCCAGGCGGATGAGTATTCCTGTCTTGACCAAGGCAGAAATGTCTTTGCTATTAGGTCCGTCAAGGGGATCAGGGATAGCCAAAAGACGGTTGAGGCTTCGGACGTCTTTTAGCATGCGAAGTTCCATGGCCTGTGAGTCGACAACGATCAGTGATTTTGGAATGATCCAGCTAAAGAGGCTGGGTTCAGGCTGGGCAATCAATAAGAAGTGTGAAAGGTTGGAGCTCGTATAGATTCGCAGGTTGTACGGACAGCAGTTGAACTGGCCATGCTGACCAATCTGCGAGGCGTAGGAGGATTCATTTTGTAGGATCGCCTGGATATTGTTTTTGATGAATTCAGCATCAGCCCAGCTTTTGTTGTGTGTCACAGGTTGACTCAGCTTGGCATGGGTGAGGGCGATGGCGATGTCGGCGACTCCTTGGGCAACCTTAGTTTCCTGATCTTCTGTTTTGTCGCTAATAGTGAAGTAAATGATTGTGCCCACCATCGCAGCAAAGCAAAAAACAGTGACAAGAAACAAGAAAATAGATTTCCAGGCTTGGATCAGGTGGTTGGAATCTTCAGTTTCAAAAATAGCACCGTTGTTTGGATTATCATCATCTAAATCCTTCAGGTAGTCATCTTTCAGGCTTCCGGACTTCTTAGCTTTTGGTTCTTTTTTAACAAGTTGAGGTGGTGGAACCTGAGCTTGCGCTTCAAGATCTCTTATATAGAGATCAAGCTGCTCATTCTCAAATTCATTCTCTTTAAAAGCTTCCACTTCGTTTTCAAAGGGAAGAGGGGGAATTAGAGGCGAAAGGCTAACGGCTAAGGGCGAAGGGTCGGGTGTAGGTAATTCGTTTTGGGCGAGCTCATTCAAATTTTCGAATGCAATGGTATTATCATGGATTTCGATTGTATCGTTGTCGTTGAGAATTTTCTTGCCGAAGGGTTGGTCATTGATGACGACAAAAGGATCATTATGCTCGTTGCTAATGATAAACTGATCCCCTTGCTCGATGATTGTAACATGTTGAGGCTTAATTTTCTTATCATTTAAAACTAAGTCAGCGGTATTCGTATCGGAACCGATAACGACCGAAACCTTACTAAATAAGTGAATCTCAGGGTTAGTCTGAGGGTTAAGAGTTAGCCTGATCATGAAGGTCTAAAATTCCTTATAATAACAATCGAAAATTTTGTATCAGATTATACCTGCCTGGTCAATACATTTGAATCAAATTCGGGATTCGGAATTCGAAAATTATGGAAAATGAATTTTTAAATTTAAAATTCTTATTTTTTTTTCGAATTCCGAATCCCGAATTTATTTTGATTTACTCTTATGATTAGCTATTCTATAATTAAGTTAGCAAATTTCCAAATCGATGCAGGAGAGTAAATGTGAAAAGACTGCTAGCTTTATTACAGCCCGCTCCTCACATTCCAGAAATCAAAGATAAAGAAACCGTCAAAAAAGAGTACAAGTACTGGCGAATCAGAATCTTGTACTCGATGTTTATTGGCTATGCGTTTTACTATTTCACTCGCAAAAGCCTGATCTTTGCCATCCCGGGCCTCTCGCTTGATTTGGGCCTTGATAAAGCACAGATCGGTATCCTGGGAAGCATCATTGCCATTACATATGGAATTAGCAAGTTTGCCAGCGGGGTGTTATGCGATAGGGTCAATCCCCGTTACATGATGTCTTTTGGATTGATCATCACCGGTGTTCTAAATATTCTATTCGGTTTTTCCTCATCGATGTTTTTCTTTGCGTTACTCTGGGGGTTAAATGGGTGGTTCCAAGGCTTTGGGTGGCCTCCCTGTGCCCGATTTCTGACTCAGTGGTATTCCCATTCTGAAAGAGGTTCCTGGTGGTCGACGGCGAGCGTATCCCATAATGTAGGCGGCTTTCTGATCTATTGGGTGGGCGGCATTTCCGTTCAGTTTCTGGGTGCCTATCTGGGAGGATGGCGAGCAGCCATGTTTATTCCCGGCATGATGTGTATCATGGTCGGATTTTTCCTTATGAATCGCCTTAGGGATACTCCACAATCGCTTGGGTTGCCACCCATTGATAAATATCGCAATGATTACGTCGATTCGCTGGAATCGGCAGGCAAGCAAAATGAAACAGTCAAGCAAGTCCTTATTGATATCCTGAAAAACCCCTACATCTGGATTTTGGCCATTGCCTATTTCTTTGTTTACATTGTGCGCACGGGGATCAATGATTGGATTCCTTTGTTTCTCGTCGAGCAAAAAAAATACAGCATTATCGGAGCTAATGGGTGTGCCTCTCTATTTGAGGTAGGAGGCTTTTTTGGAGCCTTAGCCGCTGGATGGTCATCTGACTTCTTTTTCAATGCCAAGCGCGGCCCTGTCAACGTCTTGTTCTCAGTTGGCATGTTCTTCGCTATAGCTTTATTTTGGTTCGTTCCTGAAGGCTTTTTAATCATAGATTCCGCTTTAATGTTCGTCATCGGTTTTATGATCTTCGGCCCTCAGCTGATGATTGGGATGGCGGCAGTCGAGCTGTCGCATAAAAACGCAGCAGCCACTTCGAATGGCTTTGTCAGCTTCTTTGCCTATGCCGGAGCCACTTTTGCGGGTTATCCCTTGGGAATAGTCATTGAGGGAATGGGCTGGAACGGCTTTTTCTGGTCGCTGGTGTGCTCTTGCGCCATTTCCATTCTCCTGCTGCTCCCTCTCTGGAATGTGACGGCCTCCACAATCCGCAAGAGAAATTTGGAATCCGGCATGCGTAAAGAGCAACCCAGCGCCGTGTAAGATACGCACAAAAATTAAACACAGAGGCACAGAGATCACAGAGGAAATCGCAGGACCACAAAGAATTAAATGTAAATATTTAAAAGTAATTTTCTTTTGTTAGAAATGTCTTACTGCTTATTTTTTATGCCCTACGCCTTTCTCTGTGTCTCTGTGTTTAATTTTTAGCGTCTTTGTATCTTTGTGTCTTTGTGTTTAAATTTGGGTAATCAGTAATGTTCACACACCTCCGCGCACATTCGCAGTATTCGATTTTGGATGGCACCGCATCGATGTCTGCTCTGGCCAAGATGGCAGCCAAGGATGGGATGCAGTCATTGGCCTTGACAGACCATGGCAATTTATTCGGCATCGTCGAATTTTACAAGGCTTGCAAAGAAGAGAGTGTCAAGGCAGTAATCGGATGCGAGCTATATGTTGCTCCACAGTCGCGTCATGATAAAAGTAAAGTGGCCGGCCATCGGCCCACCTACAACCTGACGGTACTGGCCAAGGATAAGAAAGGGTATCAAAATCTGTGCAAGCTTTCTTCCGTTGGCTTTTTAGAAGGTTTTTATTATTACCCTCGCGTGGACATCGACCTGCTCAAGGAATTTAGTGAAGGGCTCATTTGCATCACCGGTGGGATGGGGTCGAGGCTATCGCATGAGATCCTGCAGGGGAGTGATGCTTCTGTCGCCGCCCATCTTGAAATATGCCGCAAAATCTTTGGCGATGGACTCTACCTCGACTTGCAGCGCCATGGAATGACAGAAGAAGATATCCAGGGCGATGGATTTTATCAAGAATCGTGGTTGAGTCAGCAGTATCAGGATTACATCATCAAGCAGAAGAAAGTCAATGAGGCATTGCTGACCCTTAGCAAGAAGCATGGCATTGGTCTGGTGGCCACCAACGATGTCCATTATATGGAAAGGGAAGACTGGCGGGCGCATGAGATCTTGATGAATATCCAGTCGGGAGAGCCCTGCGAGGTATGGGAAAAAGACTCTTACGGCAACCCTAAGTTCAAGGTGCCCAATCCCAAGAGGCAGACTTACCCGTCGCACGAATTTTATTTTAAGACCAGCCGACAGATGGATGAATTATTTGCCGATGTTCCAGAAGCCCTGTCCAATACCGCTTTGATCGCTAGTCAGTGCAAGGTGGAAATCGATTTCAAGACCAGACATTACCCTATCTATCTCCCTCCCAGTCTCGAAAATAAGAGCTACACCAAAGAAGAGCAGGCGCAGGCCGTCGAAAAATACCTGTGGCAGCTATGTGAAGAAGGGATTCCTAAACGGTATAACCCTGAGCGTCTCGCCAAGGTTAAGGAGATCTATCCTGGCAAAGATCCGATGCAGGTGGTGCGCGAGCGGCTCGAATATGAAATGAGCATCATCGTCCCTAAGGGGATGAGCGACTATCTGCTGATCGTCTGGGATTTCATCAACTGGGCTAAGCGGAGCGGCATTCCGATGGGTCCAGGAAGGGGTTCGGGGGCCGGCTCCATCGTCCTTTATCTGATCGGCATCACCGACATTGAGCCGCTCCGCTTCCACCTCTTCTTTGAGCGATTCATCAATCCGGAACGTATCTCCTATCCCGATATCGACGTCGACATCTGCATGGACCGGCGCGGTGAAGTGATCGCCTATACACTGCAAAAATACGGCAAGGACAACGTCGCCCAGATCATCACTTTCGGCACCATGAAGGCTAAAATGGCCCTCAAAGACGTAGGAAGGGTATTAAGCGTCCCTCTTCCCAAGGTGAATGAGATTGCTAAACTTATCCCGGAAGACCTGAACATCACCCTCGATAAGGCTTTGGAAAAAGATCCCGACTTAAAACAGCGCTACGATTCCGATGAAGAGGTCGCACGCATGTATGATCTGGCCAGGAAGCTGGAGGGGTCGGTTCGCAATACCGGCATCCATGCTGCGGGCATCATCATCAGCGGTGCTCCACTTGTGGAGCTCATCCCCGTCTGCAATGCCAAAGACTCGGAGATGCCTGTCACTCAGTTTTCGATGAAGCCTGTAGAAGCTGTCGGTATGCTGAAGGTAGACTTCCTTGGATTGAAAACCCTCACCGCCATCCAAATCTGCGTCGAAGCGATCAAGGCTAGTACTGGACGCCATATCGATTGGGTCAACCTGCCCCTGGACGACAAGCCGACATTCGACCTGCTTAACCAGGGGAAGACGATGGGCATATTCCAGTTGGAGTCAGGCGGCATGCAGGACCTGGCGCGCCAGCTGCACCTGGATCGCTTTGAAGAAATCATCGCTGTCGGCGCCCTCTATCGTCCGGGTCCGATGGACATGATCCCATCCTTTATCAACCGAAAACATGGCCGCGAGGCTATCGAGAATGATCATCCTTGGATGAAAGATATTCTGGCAGAGACGTACGGAATTATGGTCTATCAGGAGCAGGTGATGCAGATCGCCAGCAAGCTGGCTAACTTTTCATTGGGAGAGGGTGACGTCCTGCGCCGCGCGATGGGTAAGAAGGATATGGAGCAGATGGCCAAGCAGCGGGAAAAATTCCGCCAGGGAGCCTTGCAGAACAATATTCCAGAAGAGACGTCGATGCTGGTCTTCGACAAGATGGAAAAGTTTGCCGCCTATGGATTCAATAAATCGCATGCCGCTGCCTATGGCTTTTTGTCTTATGTCACCGCCTATCTGAAAGCTAATTATCCGCGCGAGTGGATGGCCGCTTTGATGACTTGCGACCGCGACGACCTCTCCAAAGTAGCCAAGTTCATCCGCGAATGCCAAAGTATGGGCATCCCTATGCTGCCTCCTGATGTCAATGAAGCCGGCAATACTTTTCAGGCTACTCTTCAGGGGATCCGTTTTGCTATGACAGGGATCAAAGGTGTTGGCGCCGGTGTCGTCGATACCATCATCGCTGAACGCAATAAGCGCGGTCCTTACAAAACATTTTATGAATTCTTTAAACGTATCGACACCAAAAAAGTGGGCAAAAAAGTGATCGAAAGCCTAGTTGAGGCGGGCTGCTTTGACTTCACCGGCTGGAGCCGCGACGCCCTCGTCATGAGCATTGATCCGATCTTCGAAGCAGTCTCGCAAGATCAAAAAGAGCAAACCTTAGGGATCCGCTCCCTTTTCTCATTGATGGGCGATACCCTGGAAAGTAAGTTTGCCACGCCTCCCACGGTCCGACAGATGACTCCCCGCAGGGATCAGTTGCGCAAAGAAAAAGAGCTTCTGGGATTCTTCCTGACAGGACATCCCATGGATGAATTTAAAGATGTCTTGCAAAGGCTCTCATGCGTTCCGCTGCGCCGCATCGATATGATAGATAACGACTCTGTCTTCCGCTCGGCCTTCATCGTCGAATCTGTGCAGCTAAGGGTCTCCGCTAAGACGCAAAAGAAGTTTGCAATCTTAATGATTAGCGATGGCATGATCACCATGGAGCTACCCATTTGGCCCGAACTCTACGAGGAAAAAAGCTTTCTTCTCCGCGAAAATCAGCTTTTGTATGCTGTTTTGCAGGTAGATAAAAAGAGCGATGAAGTCCGCCTCAGCTGTAAATGGCTTGATGATCTGACCAAAACCAATGAAGAGATGATCGATGCCTGCGATAAGGCCTACGATAAAGCCAAGCATCAAAGCGCCAGGTTCAACCAAAGTAAAAACGCCTCTGCAGCCAAGCCTCAGGCTCCTGCAGCCGATAAAGCTAAAAAGGAAAAAAGTGTAACTATGAGCGAGATCAAACCTGTATCCATCAAACTCGATGCGGATAAAGCCCGCCTTAGCCATATCCTCTCCCTCAAAAATCTCTTTACCGAACATCGCGGCACCACACCCATAGAGATTCATTTCCACAATGAATCGAAGACCCTTGCTACCCTTCATATCGAAAGCAAGTGGGGCGTCACCCTCAATGACCACGTCAAACAGAAAATCACTTCTCTCGGTTGTACCATTACTCTTGAATAGAATATTGTCGCTTGCGAAGCCTTGGAGTGCGGTGCTCTGCACCGCCTTTTGGCGCTATTGTGGCATTCACAGACGTTATCGAAAGGCGTTTCTAGGTTTAACCTACACTTTTAATTGCCCCCTTTTTTCCCTGTAATGATTTTACTAGTTGACAGTAAGGGGGGCGTCCCTCTACACTAGAGCTACATCATCTAGTACTGTTTTAGCGAGTGTCAATGAAAAAACCTCTTTTGTTTATTATTTCTCTTTTTTGTCTGATTGGATCTATTGATGCATCTAAATCCAAACCATTTAAATCTAAAGAAGCGGCCGATGCTTATCTCACTAAACACTATAATCTCGGCTGTACGCATTACAACGTCGAAGAGTGGCGCTCCGCTTACGAACACTTCGAAAAAGTCATTTATTTCTTCCCCGATTCGGATGAGGCTGCAGAAGCGAGCTACTATCTTGGCGTTTGCTACTACATGATGTGTGAGTATGACTTTGCCAATAAGGAATTTTCCGATTACATCACTGCTTCATGCCATCCGGCATTTTTTGAAGATGCTGTCAGATATAAGTTCTGCATTGCAGAGGAGTTTAGAAGTGGGAAAAAGAGAAGGCCGTTTACTTCTCGGTATCTTCCCAAATGGATTTCAGCTCAAGATGAAGCCCTTGCAATCTATGATGAGGTCATCGTTGCACTGCCAAACCACGAACTGACTGTCTGTGCGCTTCGCTCAAAAGCGGAGCTGTTACGTCAAATAGAACTATTCAGGGAAAGTGTCGATACCTATCAGGCGCTGATCCGCCGCTTTCCGAAAGATGAGTATACCCCTGAATGCTATGTGAAGATTGCAGAAATCTTCTGCGAACAAAGCGTGCAAGAATTCCAAAATCCGGACATCCTCGCTTTTGCGGAACTCAATGCACGCAAGTTTACTGAAGACTTTCCACGTGAAGAACGGATCGCATGCGTCAATGAACTTGTGCAGAAAATCAAGGAAAATTCAGCTAAGGGCCTTTGTGGGCTTGGACTATTCTATGAAAGGAAGCACCATCCTCAGGCTGCGGAAATCTACTATAAAACTTCTATCGCCGCTTTCCCTGATACCAAATGTGCTAAATTTTGCAAGGCCAGGCTGCTGCTCCTGCCATTCGAAAAAGAAGAAAAAGATGTTATTGTTCCTCTTGGCATCATGAGGGAGGAGATGGATCCTCTTGAATATGATGAAAAAGCCACAGTCAGCGAAGGCGGCTTTATCGATGGCCTGCCGCAGCTTGAAGCGCCAGGCATTGAGGCTACCAGTCCTTATGAAGGCTATGACAACTTTATCGAAGGAGTTGTCAATGAGCCTGCATCTGTTGAATATCCTCATTATGAATACGTATATCCACATCATGAAATGGGACCTCCTGAAGAATTCAGAGCTGCCTACGATCCGACCAATAAGGTCTATTACGATGAGGGACATCCTCCTTATGAAGGCAATGTCTGCTCTTCTGAGCAAAGGACCTTCTCAGCTTACTCTCCAACGGAAAATGATGTCTATGAAGAGCCTTATTATGTGACCGGTTCGGAAGAAGATAATGTCACCACCTTCCATAACGGACATGCCTACTATCCACCAGAGCCTGAAGAGCCTCGTAGAGTCTATAAGGTCGTCAGGAAAAAAGAGCCTGAGCCAAAGGCCTACGCCCACTATAGCTTACTGAAAAGAAGGCAGCAAAAGAAGAATGGCTGTCAATCTCAATAATACGTTCATCCTGGCATCATTGGCAGCGGCAAGCTTATTGCTTTCCGCTTGCCAGTACAGATTCGGCCGTGGCGAGCTCTCTGAACAATATTCGACCATATCCGTCCCTTTTATCGAGGGTGACCGCGAAGGGGATCTCACCTGCGAAGTGATCAGGCAGATCGGAACATCAGGTGCTTTCAGATATGAAACATCGGGTAGTGACCTAATCCTTTCTGTCAAAATCATCGATTACGATAATGAAGATATCGGCTTTCGCTATGACCGTAAAGAGCACGGCGAACTCAGAAAAGTGATAATCCCGACTGAAACACGCCTTAAAACCACTGCAGAAGTCATTCTCAGAGATGCCGGCACCGGACAAGTTATCCGGGGACCCTCCGTCATTTCGGCCAGTATCGATTTCGACCACGATTTCTATTTCACCAGACATGAGGAGAATGTTTTCTCCCTGGGACAACTAAACGACATTGATGCCGCCGAAGATGCCGTCATGCACCCCCTCTACAAAGTCCTTGCCGGGAAAATCGTCGACTATGTCAAGAATAGCTGGTAAAAGCAAAATCTTGCATCTGGCACCCCCTTCCAATCGCCGTTTCTAGATTAAATGGCGAGTTTGGAGAGGAGTGTCTCGTTTTCCTGGATTTCTCCGAGGAATTTCTCTAGAATCTTGAGGACCAGGCGTGACGAATTATAGATACCACTGGTGACAAAGCTGGTTTCCAACTGGGGCTCGTTATCCCCTTTATTCATGGCAATCAAGGTATAGGTGACAGGAATATTGTTTATCCGGCTAGGGATAATCCAGACGATAAACTGTTCGTTGATAAGGGTGATTTTTTCTTTGGTTTCAACGATTTGGAAATAGCGGCTGACAGACTCCTCTCTCTTGACTGGCTGCGGCTGGAAATGGAGTAAATCAAACTTGTAGAGGAGATCCAAATCGACATTATAAAACCCCTCAGGAATGAATTTACTGAGGTCCTTAACGAACTTTTTATAAGCTTCTTCTACTAAAAAAAGGTTATGCATCTTTCTACCTCTTTATTTATATATTAACCTATTTCTAATTCTTATTCAAATGTTAATTATAATATTTAAATGCTTTACAATTAATTTAATTAGTGTTAGCCTCCCAAAAAGCAAAAAAATGAAAGTTTCAGACAAAAAATGATCAAATATTTAGTCTTTATTACATTGATTCCTTTCATGGTTTTGGCTGAAAGCCTTCAATTTGAGATTAGCGGCGATGCCGCCATTTTGATAAATGCCGATACTGGCATGATCCTCTTTGAAAAAGATTCCCATAAACCTCTTTATCCTGCCAGCGTGACCAAGATTCCAGCCGTATTGTTTGCTCTTAAGATCAAAGGAAAAAATCTCGATGAAACAGTCATTGCGGAACAGGAAGCCCTTGGGGCAATCAGTCAAGAAGCCAAACGGAAATCGGGCCATAAGCTACCTGCCTACTGGCTCGAGCCTGACGGACTTCATATCGGAATCAGGAAAGGGGAGGTTTTTACCTACCGCGAGCTACTTGCCGCTTGTTTAATCGCTTCAGCTAATGATGCTTCCAACGTTGTTGCCATGGGTATATCGAAGTCGATTCCATTGTATATGGAACATCTCAATGCCTACCTTAAGGCAATAGGTTGTAAGAATACCCATTTGTTGAATCCTCATGGACTTCACCATCCTGATCATAAAACTACAGCTTATGATCTGGCGGTGATGGGATGTGAAGCTTTGAAGGAGCCCTTTATCCGCGAGCACGCCATATTACCCCGGTACATCAGGCCTAAAACGGACTTACAGAACTCTGCTACCTATCTCCATACCAATGCGTTGATTAGAAAGGGAAAGTCATACTATGCCAATGCAATTGGTTTGAAGACGGGCTACCATGCTAAAGCTAAGTCGGTAATTATGGCGGCAGCTGAGTCTGATGGAAGGACGCTTATTGCTGTGTTAATGGGTTATGCTGACCGTAAGAAGATGTTTGAGGATGTTAAACAGCTTTTCGAAAAAGCGTTTAATCAGCCTAAAATGAGAAAAGTCTTTCTGAAAAGCGGTACACAGAAGTTTACCAAAAAGATTGAAAGGGGAGACAAGCCTCTTCGCACTTATATTAAAGAAGATTTCAGTCTGGAATTCTTTCCTGCTGAAGATCCCGAAGTTACTCCGCAGCTGATTTGGAAGAAGCCTTTAGCGGCTCCTATTAAAAAAGATCAGGTGGTAGCTGAATTGCAGCTAGTTTCGCCACAGGGAGCAATTATAAAGAAAAATCCTTTGCTGGCAGAAGAATCGGTCAATGTCACCTGGCCCTATAGCTGGTCCAGGAAGGTACCCCTCTTCCTCAACAATCACCCCGTGATGGCAGTGCTGCTTTTGATTCTTGTTGCCTGCAGCCTCGCCATTAGCACTTGGAAAGTGGTGACACACAGAAGTTAGTCTCTTTCTAATGCCTTAGCTAATCTCAAAAACTCATCCATGGACAAGTCTTCGGGCCGTGCCAAGGGATTGAGTCCCACATCTTCCAATGTCTTTGTCACTTTTGCCGGGTCGTATAGTTCTTTCAAAGATGCCCGTAGCATCTTTCTCCGATGTCCGAATGAGGTGCGCGTGATTTTGAAAAACTGTTCTTCTTGCTCGCCGCTTAGGGGCGGCTTACGCAATTCCAATACAATAATGGCTGAATCGACTTTGGGTGAGGGGTAAAAACAGTTGCGGCTAACTGTGAAGGCATATTTGGCATTTGAATAAAATTCCAGAAAGACTGTCAAAGATCCGTATTCGGGAGTGCCGGCTTTGGCCGTCATCCTTCTTCCCACTTCTTCTTGCACCATGACAGTCAGCGATGAGATCAGTTCATGCATGGGTATTAGCAAGGCGAGGATCGGTGTGGTTAAATGGTACGGCAGATTAGCGATGACTTTGGCTTTTTGGCCGGGCTTTAACATCTTCTTCAAGGTCTCTTGAATGGGAAATTTCATGATGTCGGAGCAAAAGACATCGAGTCTTTGTGGATCGGTCTGAATGCGTTCTAGCTCCCTTGCCAGGACTTCATCCATTTCAACGGCAACGACATGTGCACCGCAATCTAAAAGCGCCTGTGTCAAGGATCCGGGGCCTGGGCCAATTTCCAGGACCAGCTCGTCAGCCTGGACAACGGCAGCGGCGGTGATTTTTCTGATGATATTGCCGTCGATCAAGAAATTTTGCGAAAGTCCTTTTTTGGGAGTAATTCCTAATCTATTGAGGAAAGAGAGCAGCTCGCTGGGTTTGTAGATTGGCACATCTATTTCATTGTAAAGGGTTCGTAGTCTTTAGGCATCATTGCCTGGAGGTCAT
This sequence comes from Chlamydiota bacterium, assembly GCA_013287815.1. Classification (GTDB taxonomy): domain Bacteria; phylum Chlamydiota; class Chlamydiia; order Chlamydiales; family Parachlamydiaceae; genus JABDDC01. Next base: position 26,934 of record JABDDC010000013.1, on the reverse strand, counting down.
TGTCCCTGAAATGAAAATGATGTTTTAACTTGTCGATATAGAGATCGGTCTCTTTATCGAAAGCGACATTGATAAGCTGGTCTTTAATTTTAGACTCCATTTCTTTGAATGGAGGGATTTCACCGTTGATTTTTTCGTCAAGAACGAGAATACGGTAGACAGTCGATTTATCGGCCCGGCTTTTCATGGAAAAAGGTTCGCTGAAGCTGCCTTTGGACAGGTTTACGAGGACATCTTTATAAACAGGTGAAATTTCATTATCGTTATTTTGAATCACATCTGACAAAGTCACTTTCCCTTTTCGTCCGGGAATATTTTTAGCTTTAAGTTTGGCTATCAGGTCAGTGAAAGGAACGCCGCTTTTTAACATATCGAATGCGACTACAGCTGATGCTGCGGTCTTGTCCAACTTTTGCTCTTTGATAGTCACGACACGGTATTTCCAGATATCCTGGGCAATATTTTTTGGTTCTTTGATATAAACATCGTAAGCGGTTTTAACGACACTGGGAGTCACCTGACCCATAGCCTTGCTGTTGACCCTGCCGCCCAGCATCCTTTTTAAGATGAGGTCGCCTTCAACAATTTTGGATGCTTCATCATAGCTCATGCCCACTTTGTCTAGGTTGGCGATGGTATTAGGTCCGAAGAGCTTCTCCATCTCTTGTCTGAGGTCACCGCTGCTGATTTCTATTTTGCTTTCTTTGGCGTCAGCCAGGATGAGTTCTTTGACAATGAGTTCATCCATCTCATGCTTCCAATTGAATTCGTAAAATTCAAAGCGAGCATCGACCATTATGACGTATTCAGGATATTCTTTGTAAAAGACGAGGTCCATTTTCTTCATCACGTCGTAAGTCGAAATGGGTTTACCGTTGACTTTGGCCAGGATACGGTTATTGATGAAGATTTTTGGGTCGTTCATAGCAGCAAAAGCAGCTGTTGAAAAAGCCAATAAAGTAGTGCAAAGAAATAGAATTTTTTTCATGGTATGTGTGGTATTAGTTGATCTAGCTTATATAATAGTCTTAATGCTTTTTAAGGACAACCCCAAAGAAGCCGTCCATCCCAGCGGGTGATGGGAAGGAATGGAAAACATCCCCTTCGATGACTAATGAATAGGTCTTGAGGAAATGATCTAGCTGATCTTGGTTTTCTTCTTTCAGCATACTGCAAGTGGAATAAACAATTCTCCCTTCGGGATGCATAAAGCTTAATCCTTTTTCGAAAATAGTCCTTTGCACGCCTAACAACCTCTTTAGCATCTCATCATCAAATTTCCATTTCATATCAGGATTGCGCCTTAGGGTCCCGGTGCCGGTGCAGGGGGCGTCAATTAGCACCCAGTCCATTTTCTTTTTTAATTTAGCCAGGTTAGGACTGTCAGACTTTAGGACCTGTCCATTCTGTATGCCGGCCCGTTTAAGTCGTTTTTTGGCTTCCATCAAGGCAAAAGGACGTATGTCGTGGAGATAGATCTGGCCCTTACCTTCCATCTGTGGAGCGAACGCCAGCGTTTTTCCACCGGACCCTGCGCAATAATCAAGGACCAGGTCGCCAGGCTTGGCCCGGATCATATTGGCAAGGAGCTGGCTTCCTTCATCCTGCACTTCGAAAAGGCCTGCCTTAAACTCGGGCAGTCCGAAGAAATTGATCTTTTTCAGAAAGGTGATGCCGGCATCCGAAAATTGAGTTGGGATGACCTCATACTGAGTTTGCCAAGACTTGAGGAGGGCTTCGCGTGTGGTTTTTAAAAGATTCGCCCGAACTGTTGTCGGAGCCGCACTATTGCTGAAGAGGCACAGCTCCATTGCTCTTGCTGGGCCATAACTTGCTTCTAAAAGATCATAGAGGACTTTGGGAAAGCTGACTCTGATGTAGGGCGGAATGTCATTCCACGTTTGTATGGCATCGATATCTAGTTCTTGAAAGGCCTCTAACCGATCTTGCCAGGAGGCGTTATCATTTGTGATATGATCAAGCAGCCCTTTCCAGCGGATCAATGAATAAATCGTTTCCGCAACGTATCCTCGATCTTTTGATCCAAGCGATTTATGATCCCGAAAATAATGGCTGATAAATAGGTCTAGAGGAAGCGTTTGCTTCTCATATTCATTTAAAAGGGCAAACAGGTGATGTTCGCGAAAAGGGATGTTCATTCTAAACCGCTCATGATAATACTGTTGAATAATTAGAGAACCTACTATAGCAAACTTCAATTTAAACTAGAAGAAAGAGTTTTCGTACTGAGATTCGGAGTAGGTACTTATCGTCATTATAACCGCGGAGCCGCAGAGATCGCTGAGCAAACGCAGAGAGTTTTTTCTACGATCAAAATCTCTCTGCGCTTGCTCAGCGATCTCTGCGGCTCCGCGGTAAAATCTTCTATACAACTTTCTAGCCAACCCTTGCTAGAGCCACTTTCCTATACCCAAACGGTATCTCTGACATCTCGTTCCTACTCCGAATCTCAGTTTTCGTATCTTCCCTTGAAGAAAAGATACACTATGGGCTATACATATGTCGTCCCTGTCGGGACTGGAGTAGGAACTTTGAATTTGTAAGAATCAATTTGGAATGAAAATGTTTAAGATTGCAGTAATATGCGGCGGTCCATCGCCTGAAAGAGGGATTTCTTTGAATTCGGCCCGATCCGTCATGGATCATCTCTCATCACCACTAATTGAAATTATCCCTTTATACGTCAATTGTGAGAAGGAATTTTATCAGATCTCTTGCGGTCAACTTTACTCCAATACTCCTTCCGACTTCGACTTCAAACTTGCCCAGACATCTACCAAGCTGGATCAATATTCCTTGCGAAAGCTTTTGAATGAGGTCGACCTTGTATTTCCAACCATTCACGGATCCTTTGGGGAGGATGGCGAGCTAGTTTCCTATTTAGAAGAATTTGGGGTCCCATTCATCGGATCAGATAGTGATAGCTGCCGCAGCTATTTCCATAAGTATAAATTGACCGCTCATCTAAAAAAAAACGGATTCAATACAGTTCCATCGCTCCTGCTTCAACCAGATCAAGATTATAAAAAAGAAATCGAAGTGTTTTTCCAAAAACATGACCTAAAAAGAGCCATCGTCAAACCCGCCATCGGGGGCTCTTCCATCGGTGTTTCCTCCGTCCACACCCCCGAAGAGGCTTACCAAAAGGCAACGGCTCTCGGTAAAGATGCCTTGCTGGAACCTTTCTGCAAAGGAAAAGAATTCACTGTCCTGGTCATCGAATCTTTGGATGGAGAGCCTATCCCGTTGATCCCGACAGAAGTTGAGGTGGACTACAGCAACAACCAGATCTTCGATTATAGAAAAAAATACCTTCCTACCAATCAGGCTGCCTACCATACTCCCGCCAGGTTCCCATTTGATAAGATCCTGGAGATCCGCAGGCAAGCTAAAGAAATTTTCCGCCTTTGCAAGATGCGCGATTTCGCCAGATTAGATGGTTGGGTAATGGATGATGGGACGATCTGTTTTTCTGATTTAAATCCGATCAGCGGACTGGAACAAAACAGCTTCCTTTTTCGCCAAGCGTCGATCGTTGGCATGACCCATCAAGAAATCCTCCTCCTTATCGTTAGAAGGGGATGCCGCCGAAATAATTTGCCCATGCCCCCTGCTATTGAAAAGGTGGAGGGACATGATAAAATGCCGGTCTTTGTCTTGTTTGGCGGAAGCAATGCTGAAAGGCAAGTATCCCTGATGTCGGGAACGAATGTATGGCTCAAACTGCGCCGCTCCCGGTCTTTTTATCCTCTCCCATTCCTGTATGATAAAGATGGAAATATTTGGGAACTACCTTACAGCTATACTTTGAACCATACAGTGGAAGAGATTTATCAGAATTGCCTGTCAGTAAATAAAGAATCGATAAAAGTACATGAACTGATTGGAGCCATTCAGGACGAGCTAGGCATTACTAATAAAGGCAAGCTAACACCGAAGAAAATGGGACTCGATCAGTTCATTGCTAGGGCTAAAAAGGAGAATGCTTTTGTTTTTATCGCTATGCATGGCGGCATAGGAGAGGATGGAACGCTTCAGGCAATGTTGGAGAAGGCTGAAATCCCTTTTAACGGATCCGATTCACAATCATCAACCCTCTGCATGGATAAATTTGCCACTGGCCAAAGAATCAATGAATTGAATGATCCCGATATCCTTTCACTCCCTAAAAAGATCATCAACTTCCAATTCGTCAATCAATATTCTAAAAATGATTGTCAAAACCTGTGGAATGAGATCCTGGAAGTATTAAAAACAGACAAACTGCTTGTTAAACCACGCTGCGATGGGTGTTCGGCTGGAATTGCCCTTTTGCACAATGCCCGCGACCTCGAGCTCTATATGGGATTTATCCGGGATAAAGCTAGCTCCATTCCTGCTGAGACCTTTCCCAATCAAAAAGGGATCATCGAAATGCCGCCCCATATCGGCGACTACATGATCGAACCATACATCGAAACAGATGTGATCGCCATTGAAAAGATTGGCTTGAAGCATAGATCTGGAGATGGTTGGATCGAACTGACGGTTGGGGTAATGGAAGAGAATGGCATCTACAAGGCTCTGAGTCCGAGCATTACCGTTGCCGAGGGTGCGGTACTGAGTTTAGAAGAGAAGTTTCAGGGTGGAACAGGTGTTAACCTGACGCCGCCGCCGGAGTCGATAGTCAGTAAACAGGTGACTGTAAAAATCAAGAGAATAGTTGAGAAGGCCGCCAAAGCCCTTGGCATCGGCAATTATTGCCGCATTGATATATTCTTCAATTTGCAGACGGAGAAAGTGATCATCATCGAAGCTAATACGCTGCCGGGACTTACTCCGTCTACCGTTATCTACCACCAGGGAATCGCCGAGGAGGTCTCGCTGGCGCCCACGCTTCTCCTCGAGAAGATCATTTCCACCAAACTCGGCAGCCAACTAACCTCTTGCATCTAAAGTAGTCGGAGGGCTAAATTAATTAGGTATTGAGATATTTTTGCTTGCGAAGCCTTGGAGTGCAGTGCTCTGAGGCTGTGAAAAAAAGGGCACCGGAGGTGCTTTTGGAGTGCGCCGGCTCCGCCGGCGCTTTGTTATTAGCAACATTGATGAGCAGATAATCGTTGCTGAAGGCCATTATCCTAGAAACGGCGATTGGAAGGGGGCTCCAGATGCAATCTTTTGATTCAGAACGCGTTGAGACGAAGGGGAGCTTACCCGTTTGGGTATGTCCCCCTTCGCCTCAACGCGTTATGAACCAAAATTTTGCGTCTGGAGCCCCCTTCCAATCGCCGTTTCTAGGATTATAGCACCGCCTACGATACGTTTTGCATTGCATTGGTGTGTGTAATAACAAAGCGCCGGCGGAGCCGGCGCACTCCAAAAGCGGCTGCGCCGCCCTATTTTTTTCACAGCCTCAGAGCACCGCACTCCAAGGCTTCGCAAGCAAATTTTCGTATAGATTTAATCTATTTATAGGAATTTGTAACGTGAAACCTATTCTATTATTAGTATCGTTCATCTTGGTCGCGTTTGGGCAGCCGGCCTGGGTCTGGTGGTTCGGCCTGCTCGCATCGGTTTGCGGCTTCGCCTTATTTTGGCGGGTGTTATTAGATATCGACCGGCCCGTCGAAAGATTCTGTATCGCCATGGGGTGGTATGCTGCTGTGCAGATCGTTCAGCTGTCATGGTTCATCTCCCATCCTTACGCTTATATCTACGTTGTCCTGGTTCTTCTTGCATGGATCCTGGGCGCCCAATGTGGACTAGTCGCGTTGTGGATCACCCCAAAAACTTTTAAGAGCCGGATTAGTCTTTCGGCATTGGCAGCCCTTTGGGTTTTGTTGGAGTGGTCACGTCTGTTTATCTTTTCAGGATTATCGCTTAATCCGACTGGCATTGCCCTAACAGGGTCTATCTACCCCATGCAGTTGGCCTCGCTTGGCGGAGTCTACTTCCTCTCTTTTTGGATAATATTAACCAACCTGGCAGCATTGCGTGCATGGCTTTCCCATTTTAAACTTGCCGACACACTTGTTTTGCTGTCATTTATTTTGATTCCCTATATCTACGGCGCTGTCCACTATCACTATCACGAAAATAAAGCTGATAATAGTCCTACAGTCTCAGTCTTGCTTATACAACCCGCCCTTCCCATCGAAGAAAATCTCGGATTCCAAAGCGCCGATGAGGCCCGGGCATTTGTATTGAATGAATGGAAAATCATTTTAGGAACAACTACAAAGCAGCTTAGCCAAAAGATTGATCTGATCGTCCTGCCTGAATATGTTGTTCCCTACGGAACATATCATACGATTTATCCGATCGATGATGTCAGAAAACTGTTTACCGACCTGTTCGGTCCGGACTCCTCAAAGGCTTTTCCAAGCATGGATACCGGTTTTGGCGCTTACGTTAAAACTGATAAAGGAATGCTCTGGCTGGTTTCGAATGCGTTCATTGTTCAAGCCTTTGCCAACCTATTTAACGCTGATGTCATCGTTGGATTGGAAGATGCCGATTATAATGATGAATTGAAAATAAACGAAAACTTTAGTGCCGCTTTCCACTTTAAACCAGGTGGATCAGTCCCTGTGCGCTATGAAAAGCAAGTCTTATTGCCGATGGGGGAATATATCCCATTCGATTGGTGCCGGCAGTTGGCTGCAAAATACGGAATCACAGGATCATTTACACCAGGCAAAGAAGCTAAAGTTTTTAATGGACCGGTCCCAATGAGCGCCTCAATTTGCTATGAAGAGACCTTTGGCAATCTGATGCGCGAGACCAGGATCAAAGGGGCAGAACTGCTTGTCAACCTCACCAACGATGGCTGGTATCCGAGTTCGCGTCTGCCGCGCCAGCATTTTGATCATGCCCGGCTCAGGACAGTGGAGAATGGGATACCCTTGGCGCGTGCATGCAATACGGGCCTTACCGGTGCCTGCGATAGCCTGGGCAGGATCATCGCGCTCCTCGGCACCAGCGACACCCAGGCTCAGCAACTCTCCGATTCACTAAAGGTTAGCATCCCAACCTATCATTACCGTACTCTTTATACTTGGTGGGGTGATGTCTTCGTGTTGAGCTTATGCATAGTTATCCTCTTGGCTGTATGCGCCCTTTTTATAAAACACAGATTAACAGAGATCAAGCGGCATTAAGGCATTAAGGCATTGAGGCATTGAGGCCTCAGAGAAGAGAGCGGATAGGATGGGCAGGATTTAGAGCGGGCAGGATGAAAAGGATGGTTAGGATGGGCAGGATTTAGAGCGGGCAGGATGAAAAGGATGGTTAGGATGGGCAGGATTTAGAGCGGGCAGGATGAAAAGGATGGTTAGGATGGGCAGGATAAGAAAGATGAAAAAAAGAAGTACAGACCCGATTTCATTCTATACTCATTTGTAAAAGTTAAAATTTAAGTTTTATTTTCCTCACTGAAAGTCTATAGTTGTTTAGTTGTGAAATATTTATTTTAATATACTTATGTATTAATTTCAGCGCAGATCCTTCTAATCCTAAATATCCTTTCCATCCTTTCTGCTCTAAATCCTTCTAATCCTAAATATCCTTTCCATCCTGTCTGCTCTAAATCCTTCTAATCCTAAATATCCTTTCCATCCTTTCTGCTCTAAATCCTTCTAATCCTAAATATCCTTTCCATCCTTTCTGCTCTAAATCCTTCTAATCCTAAATATCCTTTCCATCCTTTCCGCTCTAAATCCTTCTAATCCTAAATATCCTTTCCATCCTTTCCGCTCTTTGTCTTTGTGGCTTGCGACTTTCTCTGTGACCTCCGTGCCTTTGTGCCTCTGTGTTTAATAAATAACACCCTCTATCCCCGTCTATCCCCGTCTATCCCCGTCTATCCCTGTCTATCCCTGTCTATCCCCGTCTATCCCCGTCTATTCCTGTTTCTTTTTTTTTCATCTTTTTTCCCATCTTGTTTAAAATGAGGCGATTCATTAAACTGATAGCATGGCAAAAGTAAATCCAGCATTGGAAATGATCACACGTAAGCAAAGGACCCTGGCGGCGTCTGCCGAATTCTCAGGCATCGGGATCCATACCGGAGAAAGTGTGTCTTTGCGTTTTGTCCCTGCCAAGGAAGGAACAGGTATTGTCTTCAAACGGATCGACCTACCCAGCCAACCACTGATTCCTGCTACCGTCGAATATGTCCAAGATACTGCAAGAAGTACGACGATAGGCATCGGTGATGTCAAAATCCATACCGTAGAGCATGTCCTTTCGGCTATTAAGGCCAATGGCATCGACAACCTATCCATCGAAATATCCAACATCGAGCCGCCCGTCGGCAATGGCAGTTCTGATGTCTTTGTAGAAATGATCGAAAACGCCGGCGTTGCCGAACAAGACGCTACCGTCCCTATCGTCAAAATCCAGCAGCCGGTCTTCTGGTCTGAAGGAGATATCCACATTGTCGCCCTTCCCTATGATGGCTATCGCATTAGTTATACATTAAGCTATCCCGGTTCTCCCTTTCTTAAGGCCCAATTTCATTCCATTTTATTGACTCCTGAAAGCTTTCTCCACGAGATCGCCCCCTGCCGCACTTTTTCTCTCTATAAAGAGATCTCATATCTGATGGACCGCGGTCTCATCAAAGGCGGCAGCCTGGACAATGCGGTCGTGATCAAAGACGACGTCATCCTCAGCAAGGGGGGCTTATTTTTCCCTGACGAGATGGCCCGTCATAAAATACTCGACCTCATCGGCGACCTCTCCCTGATCGGATTTGACTTCCATGCCCATATCATCGCCATCCGTTCGGGACATTCATCCAACTTTACTTTTGCAAAGCAACTCTTAAAACATATTACGATGGAGAATCATTAATGGTTAATACATCGGAAAGCCTTGATATCAAAAAGATCATCGAAATCCTTCCTCACCGCTATCCATTTTTGCTTGTCGATCGCGTTTTGGAGATGGATTTGGAGAAAGGTTTTATCCTGGCCCAAAAAAAATGTCACAATCAACGAATCATTCTTTCAGGGACATTTTCCTGATGCGCCTATCATGCCCGGAGTCCTGATCCTAGAGGCTTTGGCCCAAGCTGGTGGCATTCTCGTCCATTTGCGCGGACAGAAAGATAAGATTGCTGTTCTATTGAGCGTTAACCAAGCCAAATTTAGACTGCCTGTTAAGCCGGGCGATGTCCTTTTATTAAGATGCCAAGGGCTCCATTTCAGCAGCAAAGGGGGACGGGTCAAAGCCGAAGCCTTAGTCAATGAAAAAGTAGCCGCCGAAGCAGAGATAGGTTTTGTCTTTGTAGACAAAAGCCAAATTTAAGTATAAACCGATTTAATTATAAAGAATAAGTAGCATGCATAACTCAGAATTCAAAAATATAAAAGGCCAAATTCATCCGACAGCCGTCATCGCTACCGGAGCCAAGATCGGCAAAAATGTCACTATCGAGCCTTACGTCGTCATCAGCTCAGCCGATGTCGTTATCGGAGATAATGTCACCTTAAAGTCGCACGCCTACATCGACGGTCATACCACCATCGGCGAAGGGACAACTATTTTTCCGTTTGCCAGCATCGGGACCAAGACGCAAGACTTGAAATACATGGGCGAAAAGACCTTCGTCAAGATTGGCAAGAACTGCCAGATCCGCGAATTTGTGACCATCAACTCATCGTGCCAGGAAGACACTGTCGTCCAGGTTGGCGACGAATGCCTCATCATGGCCTACTGCCACGTTGCCCACAACTGCACCGTTGGTAACAGGGTCATCATGAGCAACAACGCGACTCTGGCCGGACACGTCATCGTCGAAGACTACGCTATCATCGGCGGCCATACACCAATCCACCAGTTTGTTCGCATCGGACGCAACTCCATGGTCGGCGGCATGAGCCGTGTCACTCACGATATTCCACCCTTCACCATTGGTGCAGGCATACCGTATAAGTTTGGCGGGCTCAACATCATTGGACTCAAACGTTGCGGAATCCCGCTGGAGATTCGTCAGGAACTCAGCAAAGCATTCAAACTGCTCTACCGCTCGCAGCTCCGCTTCGAAGAAGCACTCAACCGGATTGAAAAGGAACTAAAACCCCTGCAGGAAGTGCTGCACTTTGTCCAATTCTGTCGCGAAACACGTCGCGGACTGATGGGGCTCCAAGGGGCTGAGGATGAACTCCCGTCTCAGGAAGAAGAAGAATCAGTCGAATCCGCTACAGCCAAAAGCTAAGCGATGAAGGTTGTTTTTTTCGGGACTCCAGAATTTGCCGCTTCGGTTCTCCAATTTCTCTTCGAAAACGGAGTCAATATAGTTGCGGTCATCTCCAAGCCGGACCGCCCCAAGGGGCGCTCAGGCACACCTGTCCCCACACCGGTTAAGAAAATCGGCGAGATGATCAATCCGAAAATTCCTGTCTTCCAGCCGGAGCTTGTCTCAGACCCTGCTTTTGCAGATGTCCTAGCAGCTTTTAAAGCCGACCTCTTCGTCATTGTAGCCTATGGGGAGATCATCAAACAACATCTTCTGGATATGCCCAAGATTGGTTGCATCAACCTGCACGCCAGCCTGCTCCCCAAATATAGGGGAGCCGCCCCCATCCAAAAAGCGATCATCGAAGGGGAAAAAGAATCTGGCATCACCATCATGCACATGGTCAAAAAAATGGATGCAGGTGACATCATCAGCCAGGTCAAGGTCGATATCACACCCGAGATGTCCTTCGAGGACCTTGAAGCCAAGCTATGCGTTGTCGGTGAAGAAGAGTTGCTTAGGGTCATCAGGGAATTTGAAGTAGCGGTTCCAAAAAGGATTCCTCAAGATCAATCCCAAGTGACCTTCGCACCCAAAATCGAGCTGGAAGATTGTGAAATCAAATGGAGTCTGCCTGCCCAGCGTATCCATGATCTAGTGCGGGCCGTCAATCCTCATCCGGGCGCCTGGTGCTACGTGACGGTGCGGGGCGAGAGCAAAAGGCTCAAAATTTTCAAAACTAGAATCGGGGATACACCCTTCCAAAAGGGAAACCTCATCGTTCCTGCAGGCGATAAAAGCCTCGAACTGCTAGAAGTGCAGCTCGAAGGCAAAAAACGGATGTCTTCAGGGGAACTCATGAGAGGAATCACCGATTTACTATTCCTTTCGCAGTGAGAATGCTTCTCACAATTGCGCGAGAAAGGCGTGACCCAGCCTTCATTGCTCCTTTTAAAGATCAAGGAATAGAAAAAATCAAAATATAATTAACGATAAAATAAGTCTTCAAAAGGCTTGAAATAATTTTGGCCTTCTGCTATAGTTATTTTCCTTATTAAATAAAACGGGGAGAAAGGAATGGATTTTAAAACAATAGGCGATAAGTTTACCTACGGATACAACTATATTCAGCCTAAGGCTCTATCTTTTGTCAAAGCACTTAATGACAAAAGAAATAATATTCCTGAATTGTACAAAACACTTCAGGTCGCAATAGCCGCCACCGATCTTTGGAATACTTACTTATCGGGGTTAGCAACAACTTTTCTTCCCTCTTTGAAGAATGTTCAGATTTTAACTGTCTTTAATCCACGTGGGAAGACTGTTGCTGACATGTTCTTCTTCTGGGGTTTCATGCAGCAGCCTCGTAACTGGCGTTTTCCGGTTACTGCAGCTTCAGTTGATTCTCGAGATGCACTGCGTCAGCTAGAAGAAGCCATTAAAGCAAAGTTTCCTTATGAAGGCGGAGGTAACGATCCTCACCAATTCGTGAGAGCTCCTCAACAAGCATTTGTTGTAAAGTCCATTTTGAAACAACAGCTAGACACGATGGTTAATTCCAAAGGTTATCCTGCTTATCGCAATGCTCAAGAGTTTGCAGATGCTTTGGCGAACCGTTTTGAAGCGTGTGGTGTTGTATCAGTGAATACAGAAAAAGGCAAATATAAGATTATCCCCAAGCCAACGGACATAGATCTTTCTTATGATCTGGCTGAGTTCGCCAAAGAAGTCAGAAAGATGAAATTCATTGTGGCGCAGCCAAGCATCCTTGAGACAATCACCAATTTAAATTGGCTGGCTGTTGATCTGGGCACCACAACGATGTTCCTTAAGTTTTGGAATATTCTAGACACCAGCAGAATCTCTAACGCGTTAGGCAATATTTCTGTCTTTGGCAAAAATCCATTCGCACAGCCTTTAGAGGTGTTTGTGAGGGCTTCTATTTGCACAGGCTGTGTTTTAAGCCTGGCTAATACCACTAAAGCGTGGTATCAATTACCAGAGAATGGAAGAGATCCATACCAAGTCCGCAAGTTGAAGCTTGATGCAACATCCGCTGCAACAGACGTAATTTATCATGGAACATGCTTTGTTAAAGAAGCTGGAATTAAAGCTATTCCTCAGCCATGCATTGATGCCCTTTCTATCGTTGTTAGGTCGATTGGAATTTTTTGCATCAACAAACAGCCCGCGCCGGCCTATACAAGAATATTGAGATAATAGAAGGAGGATGACATGAGTAATATTACAGGTGCACTTAAAAATGCCGGCGAAGACGTTATAGCGTACGGTATCGGCTTCACCCAAGCTATCGGAAAAACTGTAGGAAACTGCAATACCGGTCTCCTTTGGTTCGCTGATGGCACTAGCAAAGTCCTTTATCGCATGTACAGTCTCGAAGGTATCGAAAAAGTCGAAAAATTGATCGTGGCCGATTTTGACACGATCACCTGGCTATTTAGGTTGAATACCGGGACATTTGCAAAGGCCAATAAAGCCTTCAACGAACAAAGAAAGTTTTTGTATGCGACTAAAATTATCGAGGATGTTGTAAATATACTAGCCGGTAAAGCATTCACCATCCAGGCCAAGTTGCTGACGATCGGAAATTTCCTGGATACTTGCAAATATCTTAAAGATAACAATATCATTGCTTTTGGATGGTTTTCTAAACAAGCGTCAGTGATTGGCAGCGTCCGTGTCTATGCAGGGCTTAAGTTTGATAATGGCAAGGTGTGGGCCTATAGTGCGCGTATTGAAGAAATTCCACTGATTGGAAACATCTTGTCTGCACCTAAAGAGATTTTTATCTTTACCGCTTCTTTGTTTGATCTAAGAGATATTTATAGAGAAGGGGTCGGTACACTCGACTATAAGTTAAAATTAGTCGCTACTATCGGCAAGATAGGTCTTCTTACTTTAAGCAATAACACTGCCATCGGCCGGGAGCCGGCTTTCTGCCTGCTGAACTTTGTGACGCAGAATGCCTCATTTATCAGATTCGCAATGGATGGTTTCAAGAAGGAAGAAGAGCACTTCAGACCTTCAAGAAAAGATGTTCTGAAAGTTTAGGTAGAAGGTAGAAGATTTTTGCTTGCGAAGCCTTGGAGTGCGGTGCTCTGCACCGCCTTCTGGCGTAATTGTGAGAACCATTCTCATTACAACACTGACACTAATGCCATCGCGTCTTTCGTTAACGCCGGTGAGTGCCACAATCACGCAAAAGGCGGTGCAGAGCACCGCACTCCAAGGCTTCGCAAGCATAGCTTCGCAAGCGTTAACCTTTTACCCCTACCTCCTAATAGAGTCTAAGGAATTATATCGTGAGTAACATAACTGATCATAATGGTTACGGTGTGATTGCAGCTAGTTTCGAAAAGACCAGAAATGCTTTTGCTGCCACAGTTAATAAATTGAACGTGGTCCGACTCGATCCCAATGGGCTCCAGAAATCGGGCCTCTTTACTTTAGCAGTACTGCAAGGGATTAATTGTTATCGAGAAAAGCCATTCCTTCCTGACTATGTCGAGTCGCTTGACATCGCCAACTCCTTTGATTTCTATGGTTTTTTTAAGATCCCCAATTACTGGTTTTATCCCTACAACCTGGAGAATGTCGATCCGGTTCCGAGCTTAAATGCTCTGGAAAGGCATTTATGCAAAAACCTGGGATTAGGAGACCGTGATGCTCTTGTTCGGGCATTTGCACAGGAGTCCTTGCAAAATTATTTTGATATCCTGACAGATAACAACTGGACCTGTCTCAAAAATGAGGCCGAATTTAACGATGGACTGTTGAATGTCATCTTAGAAAAAATTGCCGTACAAAATCTGGCATGGAATGGAGACGGGATCAATCTATACGGTTTCCATCCGATCTTAAAGCCTTCTGCACCATTTAAAATCCTGGCGGATTTTTCATCCATGGCCGTCGATATAGGCTGTGGAGCCTATTTCTTAGATCAATGGAAATTATTAGATCTGGGATATTATGCAAACATCATAGGGGAGTATCGCACATTCCGTTGGGTTCCTGATCAGATTTTAGACGACTGGATCCGGGGCGGACTATGCTTCAGCTTTGTCATGCAGATGGTTCAGGGAGCCAGGGGCCTACGAGACCAAAATTCCAGTGATGTCGTCAAGGTCAAGTCCATGTGGCAGATTGCCATTGCTGTCACAGAATTTGTCTTTAACTTCTCTGTTCTGATCCGCTGCAAGCCTTCCACGGTCTATTTCTTGACGGCTGTAGCCAAAGGGATCGGTGTTTTGAGCGTCATGTTTGAGCCTGCTACAGAGTATTTCCCCCGGAACTAATCCCATGTCAAAGCTTTTCCCCCACGAGTGGATCATCGTCAGTTTACTGATCATTACTCTCTGTTTATTAACTTACGTCTCTCTTGGAAGGAATGTGTCGCTTCCTCCGGCCAATACCACCGCCGAACTTACCTCGGATGTCGTGCAGGTGTCCATATCCGGCGCTGTGGCCAATCCGGGCTCATTTGAATTGAAGAAGGGGAGCAAGCTCAAAGATCTCCTGGCTCTGGCGGAACCCATTACCGAAGCTGACCTGTCCAAGATTAAACCCAATGCCCGACTAAAAGACGGTCAGACAATCAAAATCCCAGCCCTCATTTGGCTTAATATTCATGTCATCGGCGCCATTGAAGAGGAGGAACAGCTCCTATGCGTATTAAAAGGAACTAAACTGCAGGATATCGTCGAAAAGATCGAGTTCGCCCCCAATGCAGACATCGCCAAGCTCCAGAAGAAGCGCCTCCTCAAAGATGGCGAAACCGTTGAAGTGACTCTCAAGAAGCCAAAGAAGGGAGAAGCGGGAAGGAAGATTGCTTGACAAATCACGGCCTCAGAGCACGAGCGCTCCAAGGCTTCGCATGCAAACCTCAGTCTCCAGTCTGTTCTGTTCTTCTTTTTTTTGCAAAATAATAATTTTAAAACTATAACCAAATTGGGGGTTGTTCAACCTGGAAACGAACGAATACAACTCATAAACACTTAACGCCAATTCTAGATTTCGACGCGGCCAAAGACATTATCCAAAACTTCTTTTGGAATTCTATGATTATTCCTGAACCTTTGCAGCAGATCGTCAGAGATGCCCTCAATCATATTAAATGATTTGAAAGTGAGCAAAGTATACGCAACTCGTAATTGGGTTATTGCTGCACTTTGCGGTGTGTTTCCATAAGCGGCTAGTTTGCCATTTTTATCTAGCGCATAGTCCCTCATACTAAGAGACGCAACGTCCAGGTGTGTCAATGGCTCTTGACGGACGTGCGCCGACCAATGGCTATAGCTCGTGAGAGAAAGCAGCCGTGCCATGCATCTTGCAAGGTTTTCTTTCTCCAGATCTCCAAACTGATTTTCATCAGCCATGATCTCGGGGAAGGCTTGCAAGCCTGTTAAATAGGAACGAAGGGCCTCAGAAAATAGATAGATTTCTTTCTTATGTTTATCCAGTTCTCCAGCCTTTTCTCTGATCAAATCAGTGAAATAGTTGTAGAAAGTATTGTAGAATTCATTTTGTAATGCGGCTCTTTCTGAATTTGATTTAGTAATCGGCGTTTGAGGACGATAAGTGACGAAATCTGCCCCCTGACTAATACTCTCAAACAACGCCTTAGTAATGCTGCCGCTTGTCAATGCCGAACAAGCCAATACACTGCCATTACCAAAAATTTCACCCTGAGCTCCCAAATAATTGATGAAGCTAATATTCACTAAAAAATTAATGACGGCTGGGTAAAGGGGGTTATTTGGAGAAATGAACTTCTTGAATTGCTCAGCTATTATTCCGGCAAGAAGGTGTCCTTCTCCCAGATGGATATCGATTTCCCCTTTCAAGGCGAAAACGGAAAAGGCAACATAGATTGCCCAAGTTTGTTGATCCTTTTGAGAAAAATCCTCGAATGGCTCCGAGTTGAAATTGATCACGCAGGGACTGCCTTCTTCTTCTTTTTTAATCTGGATGCTTCTCAGCAAAAGATCCCCTTGCGGATTCTTATTTGCATTCACGGTGACGTTAGGCAAAGATCTGGGCTTAGCCGGGTTCAATTCAAAATTATCCCAGTTTGCCTCCCAAACAATATCTCCATTGTTTTTTGTGGCATATTTAACAGCACAGATTCCATTTAACAAAGATTCCAAAAGATCTTTTTCGGTTAGAGTCGGCTTCTTAAATTGAGGGCCAAAACTCTGGAAAATCTTCTGTATTCTTTCCGTGGAGATACATTTTTGCAGGACATAGGCAATAAAAGATTTAATACCAGAAGAGAACGATGCCTTTAATAGTCGGAGAAAATACTCAGCCTTTGGCATGTCATAATTGAGCGGCCTTTTAATCTGTGTGAAGTCTTTGGATATATTTTGAGATGATAACCTGATATCTCCGAAATTATTTAATTGTGTATTTGATGTGAAGGTATAGGTGTCTATCTTCGTCTTCTCAACATGTCCTACACATCCATACTTTTCAAAAGGACGGTACTTTTTATAGACTTCCATAGTGATCGTATACTGGTTGGTTGCATTGGACCATGAAAAGTTTGTATTAATTTCTCCATTACCATTCGTATCGGCCTCGCCGACAAGGTGCTTAAATCCAAATCGATTCTTAGCATAAATTTTAACTGAGTAATCTACGATAGGTTCTTGTGTATCGTCATTAAGAAATCTGCTTCTGACGGTGCAATTGTTAGAATTAATACTAATGGATACAAGGGGGGCCAAAGGGCTTAAGCTGCTACCTGGAATGCTGCTGCTAGACATAGTGAACTCCTTATAAATGAGAATAACAAGGCTAATCTGCCTGTGTTTTTTCTTCAAGTAATTTTAAGTAAGGAGGAGTCGATAAAAGAAAGAAGACGGAAGTTTGTATCTCCAGTCAAATAAAGGTTATACTATGGTCTATACATATGCTGTCCTTAATGGGACTGAGGATACACTCCTATCTTTTCTTGATCGAAAAAGCAATTTTTGATAACATTAGTCATCACTTTTAAAATATCGGAGTTTTATTTACATGCTCGACTTTTTCCGCCGCCATCAACGTTACTTTTTCTTCTTCATTACTATCGTCATCATTATTTCGTTCTCATTCTTTGGAACGTACAGCACTCTAGGTTCAGACCATTGGCGCGAACAGATCGTGTTTACCGCAGTGGACGGTAGCGATGTGACCCGCTCCGATGCTGATGAGATGACTATTTTCATCGCGACCGATAAAGATGATTCTATGCTTTTCAATGGAGCCTGGGGACCCAATTTCTTGAACGATGGGGTCATTAGAAACGATATTCTTGCCACCGGACTTGCCAGTGAGCTGGTCAGTTTCTATCAGAAGGAGCTGCAAGCAGATTTAGAGAAACGGATGGAAAAAGAAAAGAAATTCAGGCCTTACACACACCCTAGCGCTCCTTTTATTGGCATCGAGAGTGTTTGGGGGTATTTTTCTCCAGCCATGCCGGAACATTATAATAAACTTCGTACTGCGACAAATCCACTAACTCCCGAAGCCTTCGACGACAGGGTTAAGCTTTATCTTGAAGAGCGCACCTTCCCTGCCGGTATGGCAAGAAATATCATTCGCTATCAAGAGAGACAATACAATTGGATTACGCCAGACCGCAACCTTGACTATGCCGACCTCGCTTTATTCGGTTATCACTCTATCGATGATTGGTTCGGACCCAACTTTACCCGCCTTATCAGCCAGTTTATCATCAATGCAGCTATCCTGGCCGAAGAGCAAGGATATCAGGTATCGAGGGCTGAAGCGATGGCCGATCTGGTTCATAATGTGCAAGCCGCCTACCAAGCCCATGAAGACCAGTCTAATATTGGTGTAGCGACGCCTGAACAGTATTTTTCCGAACAGCTGCGCCGCCTCAATATGGACCAGACGCGTGCTGTCAAAATCTGGAGACAGGTACTTCTTTTCAGAAGATATTTTCAGGATGCCGGCCACACAGCTATGGTAGACACTTTAGCTTATTCCGGTTTTAATAAGTTTGCTAATGAGAAGCTCGCTATTGAGATCTATGAGGTACCCCAAGACGTGCGCCTCGGTGATTTTGATAATTTACAGAAATTTGAAATCTATCTAGCCGCTGTTACAAAGCCGGCAAAAGATAAATTATCCCTTCCGACCGAGTTCCTGGCTGAAGCCGAAGTCTCTAAAAACTATCCTGAGCTAGTTCAGAAACATTATGCGCTGGAAGTTGCCCAAGCGAATCAAAAGAATATCCAGGCGAGGATTTCCATCAAAGAAATGTGGAGCTGGGAAGCCGATGACAAAAATTGGGATGCGATCAAAAAGAAATTCCCTGAGCTTGCCTTAAAAGAAGCAAAAACGCCTACTGAGCGGGCAGATGCCCTGGATAACCTCGACAAGATCAGCCGTTCCAAAGTTGATGGCTTTGCAAAAGATACTATCCTTAAAGAACATCCTGAATGGATCACACAGGCCTTGGACGAAGCTTCTAAGCAAAAAATGAATGTGGGACTGCGCAGCGAAGGGGGAGCACCTTTCTTCACAGGGCTCGATTCCAAAGAGAAGAGAAATGAACTCATGAAGCAGCTGGATAAAGCCGCTATTGATGCTGCTCCTGATGCTAAGAGCCCTCTGAATGCATACACTGCTGACGACAAAAGCTATTACCGCATTGTTGTTCTCGAACGTGCTGCTAAGCCGGAGGTGCTCACTTTTGCCGAAGCCAATACCGATGGAACATTGAATAATGTCCATAATCGCATTTTGGAAAAACATTATGAAGCCATCAGAGGACAAAATCTGCTTGTCTATCAACAAGAAAATAAAGAATGGCGCCCTTTCGTGACGGTAAAAGATAAAGTGGCCAACGACTATTTCAAAGATGTCATTGCAGCCCTGAAGAAGGAAGGCAAAGATGAGAAGATGACTAATGACAAGGCTGCATCAATTCGCTTCCAGAAGCATATCGCTGCCATTAAAGCTCAGGTGCAGAAGGATCCATCACAAGGGGATAAATTTGTCAGGACAACCACTCCGGCAGGCGATCAGAAGCTCGCAGCCCGCTCGCCTTTAAAAGATCAGTGGCTGCTTCAGAAAGAAGAAAAAGAGATCAGCCGACAAGACGAAGATAACCTGATCAATCCATCCGAAGCCTTTGCCATGAAGGAACAGTCGTGGTCAGAGCTGGTTACTCCGCCAAACGGACAGCTGGCTTTCTATCAAGTCAAAGGAAAGACCCTGGATGATGAGATCGTTGCTAAAGAAACCGCAGAGCATGCTAGAGAAGCGCAGGAATTCTTGTCCGCAGAAGCACAGCGCACGCTGATGCGCTCTGTCCTCGCCAAGATTAAGGACAAAAATGCGATCTCTCTCGCCTACCTGCAAAAAGGCGAAGAACCTGCACAAGGACTCGACGAGTAAAATGGGAGGAGACAGAAGAGTAGGAATTATTAAAACTTGTAACTCCTCTCACCTCTCTCCTCTCCTATGAAAAAATATGTTTGAAAAAGAAAAATCATTCTCACTTAATCCAGTCCATTTTTTTGCCATCTCATGCGACTGCTTGAGGCTGGTGAAAAAAGACCAGGAGCCTCCCTTCAGGACGCATAGTTTGCCTTCGACCAGCAAGCTTACGCAGGACTATCCCTTTGCAAAAATGGCGATGGGGTGGCATGAAGATGGTTTGGCCTTTAGTATTATGGTTGATCAGCCTTTTATCAGATCTCACCTCCCTGATGTAACGCGAGGGGATAGCATAGAGTTGTTTATCGATACGCGTGATTTGAAATCTGCCGGATTCAACACCCGCTTTTGCCACCATTTTTTCTTTCTCCCCGAGCCCATTGAAGGGGAGCAAAAAGGGGAGATCACCCATTTCCGTACCGAAGACAGCCATCCTCTTTGTGATCCGCAGCTACTGGAGTGCAAAACTCAATTAGGGAAAAAAGATTACAAAATAAAAATCTTCATCCCTTCACAGTGTCTCTATGGCTATGATCCCAAGCAGTTTGATCGCATCGGCTTTACCTACCGGATCAATCGGACCAGCGGACATCCGCAACATTTCTCAGTCGTCTCACAAGAATACCAAGTCGACCAGCAACCCTCCCTCTGGGCTTCCATTAAGCTCATTTGAACTTTAAGGTGCAAAGTAGATGTTTCCCTTGAATGAGGTCTCATTTTCAACGCCCCGCTGTATACATAGACATTAATTACATAATTAAGTATAATATAAGATATAGGAGGAAGAATATGAGACACAAGAATATGACAATTTCAATCCCGGACGATTTAATATTATCTTTGCATTCTGAAATAAGCAAAAGAGGGATAAGTCGATTCATTTCTGAAGCTATTCGCAAAGCTTTAAGAGAAAAAGAAATCGAAGAAGAAAGGACTTTGGATGCAGCATATGAAGCTGCTAATAAGGACGCAGATCGATTAGAAACAATTAAAGATTGGGATGCATTAAGTGATGTGAGTGACTTAAATGATGATGAAGATTGGGAATGGTTAAAAAATGGATGATTTTCCTAAACGGGGGGAGATATATTGGATAAAACTTAATCCCACCCTAGGTTCAGAAATACAAAAAACACGCCCCTGCATAATTCTCTCAAATAATTCACAAAATAAAAAAGGACTAAGAGTCATTGCTGCTCCAATCACGAGTAAAATAAAAAACATATACCCCTTTGAAGCCAAATTGATACTTAAGGATAGGGAATGCAAAATTCTCCTGGATCAAATAAGAGCTTTAGATAAACAGAGATTAGGACAAAAAATTACTTCTGTTGATCAGGTAACAATGATTCGAGTTGAAGAGGCCCTGAAAGTAGCCCTAGCATTGCTATGACTACATCTAAAACCATATTATATGATCACCACACTGCTTTAGAGGCCAAACTAGCCCCCTTTGCTGGCTGGGAGATGCCTATCCAATACAAAGGGATTTTGGCAGAGCACCAGGCCGTGCGAGAAAAAGCCGGACTATTTGATGTCTCCCATATGGGACGAATTGGCGTTCGTGGACCTGATGCCGAAGAGCTGCTCGATTACCTCTCCAGCAATCATATCATGGGCAAGGAACCGGGATCAGCCACCTATACTGTCTGGCCTAATGAGCATGGCGGCTCGGTCGATGATCTCATCGTATATAAAAATAGCGACACCGATTTCTTTGTGATTGTCAACGCCTCTAACCGACAAAAAGATCTGGATCATCTGAAGAAGTGGGCGCAAGGGAAAAGCGTCCAGATTGAAGACTACTTTGAAGGCAATGGCATCCTGGCTTTGCAAGGACCTAAGGCCCTGCCGCTCCTTTCATCAATCTATCCGGAAGTTGCCCAGATCAAGCCGATGCATTTTATCAGGAAAGGGTACATCTATCTTTCCCGGACAGGTTATACCGGCGCCGGTGGATTTGAGATCTATGCACCCAATGAAGAGATCGTTACACTATGGGATAGACTCATGCAACTTGGCGTAGAGCCTATAGGTCTGGGGGCAAGGGATACACTGCGGCTCGAGATGGGTTTTGCACTTTATGGACACGAGCTAACCGATGACATTGCCCCGACAGAAAGTGTATCGGCTTGGTCAGTCAAATACGACAACCATGATTTCCTGGGCAAGGAAGCTATGCAAAAAAAAGAGGGGAGAAAAGCTTACGGCGTGCTCCTTTTGGACAAAGGGATTGCACGTCAAGGACATCCGGTATTATTCGATAATAAACAAATCGGGGAAGTCACCTCCGGAACATTTTCTCCGACATTAAATAAGGCCATTGCGTTGATTTTAGTTGATAGATCTTTAAAGATCGGCGATATTATTATTATTCAAATACGGAATACGGCCTGCCAAGGTCAAGTGGTGGAATTACCTTTTGTGAGGAAAAACAAATGAAATATACAGAATCGCATGAATGGATAGAGAATGGACAAGAGAATATTGTCCGCATTGGAGTTACACAATACGCCCAGAAAGAGCTGGGTGACATTGTTTATGTAGAACTGCCAACGACCGGCAGGGACATCAACGCCGGACAGGAGTTGGCTGTGCTGGAATCGACGAAAGCGGCAGCCGATGTCTATTCTCCCGCGACAGGAACAATTGTCGAGGTCAACAGCAAGCTGACGGATCATCCGGAACTGATCAACCAGTCTCCCGAAGATAGCGGTTGGATCGTTAAAATCAAGGTGTCCAATCCGGCTGAATTAGACCTATTGATGGATAGGCAAGGTTATGATCAATTTCTGAATGGTAAGTAGATGGATTTTATTTCCAACAAATCACCTCAGATTGCTGCCATGCTCTCAGAGATTGGCCTGGACGGTATCGACGACCTATTCTCGTCTATTCCGTCCGATTTGCGTATTCGGGGCCCTGAAACTGATGATGGTCTTTCCGAGTATGAGGGGCTGCGCCTCATGGAAGAATTGGCCGTAAAAAACACTTTTTCTTCATACGAAAATTATCTGGGTGCCGGTGCTTATGAACACCATGTGCCGGCATTGGTAAGCTCTATTACAAGCAAGTCTGAATTTTTGACGTCTTACACTCCTTATCAGGCCGAGGCCTCGCAAGGGATGCTTCAGGCGATCTTTGAATTTCAGTCGGCCATCTGTGCCCTCACAGGTATGGATGTGGCCAATGCATCGGTCTATGATGGTGCATCCGCTTGTGCCGAGGCGATTTTGATGGCCTTCCGTCATCACAAAAACCGCAATAAGGTATTGATTGGTCAATCATTAAATCCGCGCTATGGTGCGGTCATCAAGACCTATTTGCAATGTCTCGACTACAATATTGTTACAATCCCTTTTACCAAGGATGGGGGAGTCGATCTTGACTTCATCAGGAAAGAAGCCGACCACACAACTGCGGCCATCTTGTTGCAAAATCCCAATTACTTTGGTGTGCTGGATGATGTCAGGGCCTCATTTGAGATTGCAAAAAAAGAGAGTATCATCTGCATCGTCTGCGCCGATCCAATCGTTTATGGAATATGCCCCTCGGCCAAGGAGCTCTTAGCCGACATTGCAGTTGGGGATTGCCAGCCTTTAGGCTTGCCCCTGGAATTTGGCGGTCCTTATGCCGGCTACATGGCTTGCCGGCAAGATCTGGTCCGCCAGCTTCCTGGCCGCATTGCAGGCGAAACAGTCGACACACATGGCGAACGGGGCTTTGTTTTGACACTGCAGGCAAGGGAGCAGCATATCCGCAGGGAAAAGGCCACCTCCAATATCTGCACAAACCAGGCTTTAGCGTCCTTGGCTAGCCTTGTCACTATTCTCTGGTATGGAAAGGAAGGAATGAAAGAATTGGCCATGGCTAACTATCAGAGAGCTGCTTACCTGAAAAGTCGGTTGCAAAAAATCAATGGCATTCTCATCTCTCATGGACGGACCACCTTTAATGAATTCGTTGCCGAATTTAAAATGCCATTGGATAAAGTGATAAAACATTTTCAGAAAAACGGCATCCAGCCTGGCGTTTCTTTGAATAACAATTCTCTTCTTATCGCCGTGACAGAAGTTAAAAGTCTCCAACAGCTTGACAGGTACGTCAAAGTGGCGCAGGAGGTAGCATGAAAACGGCCTTTGAAAAAACACAGTCCAAACAGCGTGCTTATACCATTCCTTTTTCTTATGAGACTTTGTCTTTCCCATTTCCACCAGAACTGCAGCGACAGTCGCCGTTGATGCTGCCCGAAATTTCTGAAATCGACCTGACTCGCCACTTTGCCAATCTGGCCGAAAGAAATATGGGGATCGATACCAACTTTTATCCGTTAGGCAGCTGCACGATGAAGCTCAATCCGCGTGTCAATGAAGTCGCCGCAGCGCTGCCGGGCTTTGCCAGAACCCACCCGTTGGCCCCTGACGAGACGGTCCAGGGTAATCTGCAGATCATCGATGAGCTGATCGGTTTCCTTTGTAAATTATGCGGCATGACAGCCGGAACTTTGACGCCAAACGCCGGCGCCCAAGGGGAATTTACCGGCATCCATATGATCGCAGCTTACCATCGGCAGAAAGGGGATCAAGACAGAACAGAAATTCTCATTCCAGATAATGCTCACGGAACTAATCCGGCCACGGCGGCCATGGCCGGATTTAAGACTATTACCATCCCCACCAATGCCCAAGGGGATATGAATCTTGATGACTTACGTAAGGCAGTCTCAAAGCGAACGGCAGGGTTGATGCTGACCAATCCAAATACGCTTGGACTGTTTAGCCCAGTCATCTCAGAAATCTGTAAAATCGTCCATGATGTCGGGGGCTTCCTGTACTATGACGGTGCCAACCTCAACTCGATCATGAACATTGCCCGTCCGGGTGACATGGGATTCGATGTAATGCATATTAACCTACATAAAACATTCTCTACGCCACATGGAGGAGGAGGTCCAGGATCTGGGCCAGTGTTGTGCAATGAGATCTTAAAGCCTTTTCTCCCAGTTCCACAGGTGTATAAAGATAAGTCAGGCTATCACGTCAAGTGGGACGAACCTAATAGCATCGGACAAGTCGCCCCTTTCCATGGTAATTTCGGCATTTACCTGCGGGCTTATCTTTATGCCAAGCTGCATGGTAACTTTGGATTAAGAAAAATTTCTGAAGTGGCTGTCTTAAATGCTAACTATCTGAAAAGCAAAATGGGGCAGTTCTTCGCGATTCCATTTCCGCAAACCTGTATGCACGAGTTTGTCGTCCAGGCAGACAGATTTCTCGACAAAGGGGTTAGGGCGGCCGACATTGCTAAACGGATGCTTGACTACGGCGTCCATGCCCCTACGGTCTATTTTCCCCTCATCATCAAAGAGTGCATGCTGATCGAACCGACCGAAAGCGAGTCCAAGGCCACCCTTGACCACTTTATTCAAATTATAGAGGCCATCGTCAACGAAATCAACGCCGATCCCTTCAACGTCTTCAATGCTCCCCAGTCGACCCCTGTTTCCCGCCTGGATGAAGTCCGCGCCGCCAAACAGCCTATCCTAAAACACACCCTCGTCCAGCCATTTTAGTTTTTTTGACATCGGCGCAGCCGCTTACTAATAGAACATATAGGACGAATGGGAAAAATGTTTTTTTTGCACTGAAAGCACTATACAGGCTCTGAGCATAACCGCGGCAGCGGTTTAAGTACGGCGGCGCAGCCGCTTTGGAGGGACGGCATTGGATTCTTCATCATCAGATTCTTCGTCATCGGTTTCATCATCATCTTCTATCTTGAGCTCTTTTCCGGCTTTATGAAGAAGCTCTTTTTCGACCAGAACACCAATCCTTTTATAACGTTTGTCGCCACGATTAAATTGGACTACTCTTGTGGATTTGACACCCTCTTTTTCTAATTGACGAGACAATTTGCAATTTCCTTTAATTCCATTGGGAAGATATTCCAACTCGTGCAAATTGGTACAATCAAGACATAAATATTGACTATTGTCATTGAATAAAAAATTCCCTGAACTAATTTCTTTCTTACACTGTGAACATGGCGAATTATGAACAGATTGAAAAATAGCAAAGGGAGGAGGATTGTCCCTTTTCGCCAGTCTTCAATCTGGTTTGGCTGGAGCATTTGCATTCCAATGAAGACATCGATAGGGCTGATATATTGATTCTTATACAATGCTCCTTCGCAAGCGTTAATGACACGCTGCTGGAGTCGTTTCTTATTATCATTCATAAAAGATGACTATCCATAAAATGAGCTGAAATACATATCCTCTCTACGTTTATTTTACATCAAAAGGTGTTGCATAATCAAATCAAAAGAAAGTTCTAGCGATTCTTAGATTTAGTAATAAAGAGGTATTTGATAACCATTCTGACCAGGTAGATGCTTAGGGTGATAGAAGCGACGATGAACAGACCAAAGTAGATGAAATCGATGGGGTGGTTTTTGACAAGGTTAAAAAAGCTTTCTCCTGTTGCCGGGGTAATCAGTTTTGAGCTTAGCAAGACGATGGCAAAATAGAAGCCGAAGAAAACGATGCCGAGGCCGATGGTCATCCAGATTTTTTCTCTGAACCCTCTGAAAGTAGGGCGTAGAGAGATTTTGTGGTTTTTGATAAGGTAGATCACGTACTTGCAGCTGAACCATGTTAGCCAGCCGATGACCAACAATCCCAATGTGCCTGTTATGATGAAAAATAATGTATTCATGGTTGAAAGCATATCATTTTTTAAATACTTCCGAAATTCAAAAGTTTGACCGCGGTAGGCTACCGCGGTCAAACACCCCCACATCAGATCTCCTCTTGTCTCCCATCAACGTTATAGCAAGGAGACTTTGAAAGGGTGCAAGAGGGGCGATGCCTAATCTGCAATTCAAAAAAGGATCATTACTTAGTAAAGTAGTTATATCCTGCTTGCATCCAAGGATGAGTATCGTTAACAATGCGGATTGGTCCCAAGAATGTTAAAACTCTGTTATAAATAGCCGGTGCCGGTCCAAATACAAAAAAAAAGTTTAGGCTATGACTAAAAGCGCTGCACAAGAAACAGAACACTGGACATAATTTTCTCTGAGCTTTATAGATGGTTAAAAAATAATCAATTGGTTAGGATGGGGAGGCGGATATCCCGTCTACTACGGTGATGACGGCTACCAGGTTCCGCTCCAGCAAGATTATTCTCAGTATGAAAATCCTCCACAGCCGGTTG
>JABDDC010000012.1:286-40365 GCA_013287815.1 Chlamydiota bacterium | reverse complement strand
ATGCCTTTTCTGTATCTTGTTTTACGCCTATACCTTTGTGGTAGCATTGTGCAAATGCATTTAGGAATTCAGGATCTATAACCTCTCCAAAAGCATTATAGGCGCGGGCATTACTTATGCTGCGAAGGAGATTTCCCGCTGTCTCTTTATTTACTTCATTTTTTTCTTCTGACCATGCCGAAATTGCGGCTATGATTTTCGCTAAATCTTTTTGCTTAAATTCAGCTTTTGCCATCGACACTTCCTGAGCGACTTTTTGTTCGACTATATCTGCAGATGCATCAGCGCCTACGACAGCCTTGACAGTTTTACTAAGGGAACTTTTCAGCGGTGCAATATCTTTAATCAATGTGGATATTCTTGCAATGACAGCCATCTCTTTAAAGTTAGGGTCTTGACTTATAACTGAGAGCGCTTTAAACAGCTTTTTCATCGTCTTTGTACTGATTGCAGCACCATGATTTTTAATAAAGACTTCTATGATATCTAGCTTCTGTTTATCGACCCCAGCTTTTAGATCGTCAATCTTAAGACGCATAGTTTCATCATGACTGATAGGACGAATGCCGCCAACTCTCATAATTCCTCCTTTATGGGACTGAAAAATAATAATTTACACGATTGGACAGTGTGAAAGCTCCCGTGGTTGAGCGATCAAAAGTGACCTCATATTATATAATATTAGGTCACTCTTGATCGTTCAACCCCGTGGCTTTGACGTAGTCCAATCGTTTAACTTATTTCTTCCAGTCCCTAAGATTCTATTTCTTCTAGTAACTGATACGCAGCCTTAACAAGGGGCTGATTCACTTCATTGCCTTTATTACCCTCTATGATCTCGCACAACAGCTGAATTGCAGTAGAGTCACTTTGTTCGATTCCCTTGCCTTCGTAGTAACAAAGTGCCAGACCCAATTTGGAGAAGTCTGTCTTGCCATTTTTAAAATCGTTGAAAATAATTTCAGGATTGTCTTTTGCATACCTATTAACGAGAAATTTTGCCAAATTAACACCCGCTTGAACATCGCCAAAATTGCGTCCGCATACATAAAAATCTTCCACCAGATCCAAACTGCGATTCTTTTGATTCTGACTTAATCTTGGATCCCATGAAGCTACAAGAATTTCTTGTGCCATTACACTATACCATTTTTTCACATCTTCTATAGATTTCTCATCTATGATTTTTAATGCTGTTCTTTCAATTAAACCTAAGTTCTCATGGACAGGCCCTTTCTCCCTAAGTTCATCCAGAAAAATTTCTATAAAGTCACCCTGCTGGTCTTGGGCAAGTCCATTAGCCGAACTGACTTCCTCATCATTAAGATCGAATTCTCTTAGTGAAAAGAATTGTTCTGCTACACTTTCTTCTTCAGAATCAGATTCATATTCTGGTACATTTAAACTAGGAGATGGTGATGTAGTTACGGTCGAAGAAGGACTTCCTGGATGGTTACTAGCTCGGGGATTTTGCTGACCGGTTTCTTTTAAAAAATCAAGCACAGTTCTGGAAGCAGAAATATCAGGTGACTTTGCCTTAAGAATCTCTTGTTTACTTTGTTCTTCTAATGCGGACCTAGGAATTAAGTGAGAAATGAGATGTAATGTATCCCGATGTTTAGTCGATTGACTATATACGATGCCCTGGAGTTGCATTTCATCGTATAAAATAGACAAAGCGCGAGGTTGCAGTTTATCTTTATTTTTTTTAACAAATTCATTTATTGCATCAATGATTGACTCATCAATTTTATTCATTTTGACTATATTTTCACCTAAATATAGCATGTAGTTATTAGGATCTTTTACTGGATCTAAATTATTCATAGTAATCACCTCATTTTTTAATAACTCCCGCAATTATATTATATCAAATAGTAATATTTTTATTACAATGAATTAATTTATGAGATTATTATGCAGGAAACATGCCAAAATAAAGGATGCAAAGGAAAGGATGAAGGATGAAGGATGAAAAAAAATGAGTGAAAGATAAAAAAAAGGTTTCTAATTAAATTTTTTAAGAGGGAACTTCATCCTATGTCTCTATACCACTACCGCGGTTGGGACACAGTCCCTTTTCCTTTTCTCCCGTCTCCTTTCTCTTTGCCCTTATTTCTCCGGTTCTTTATGATGAAGACATGATTATTGACGGAAAAAAAATAGCTGATGAAATCCAGCAGGAGATCAAAGCGACGGTCAAAGGCTTGTCCGGGCGTCCGCCCTGTCTGACTGTGATCCTGGTAGGGGGTCATCCCCCTTCGCAAATATACGTAAAGAGAAAAACTGAAGCGTGTGCTTCAGTCGGCATCCGTTCGATCAGATGCGAACTTCCGGAAAATACCACCGAAGTAGAACTACTCATTCTCATTGATAAATTGAATCAGGATCCTAATGTCGACGGCATTTTAATCCAACTGCCGCTTCCCCACCAAATTAATCCTACAAGAGTGACTCATCATGTCAATCCGGAGAAAGATGTTGATGGATTCCATCCTTTAAATGTCGGCAAGATATTGATTGGCGAAACGGACGGGTTTATACCCTGCACTCCGCTGGGGATACAAAAACTGATCGAACGCTCCTCTATTGAGATCGCCGGCAAGAATGTCCTTATGATCGGAAGAAGCAACATTGTCGGCAAGCCTATGGCTGCCTTACTGATGCAGAATACCCCGAGCGGCAATGCGACTGTTACTATTGCAAACAGATATTCAAAGGACATCAAGTCCCTTTGTCTCTTCTCCGATATCATTATTGTAGCCATCGGACAACCGAAATTTATTACCGCAGACATGATCAAGCAGGGAACGGCGATCATTGATGTTGGGATTAATAAAGTAGATGATCCTACGAAAAAATCGGGCTATAAGATAGTCGGTGACGTCGATTTTCCGAATGTAGCCCCTAAATGTTCATACATTACTCCGGTTCCCGGCGGCGTCGGTCCCATGACCATCGCGATGCTCCTGCATAACACTCTGAAAAGTTATCAGAAGAGACAACATAACCCTTCGTGAACGTGCCAGAGTTGCGCATTTTACGACGCAAAGTTGCAAAGAAACAAAACTGCAAAGACCTCTTGCAGGACTATATAGTCTGATTTATTAAACACAAAGACACGAAGACACAAAGAAAGAATTTAACCTAGAAATGGCTATGGATTTTTTATAGTTTTTTTGTTTTTCTTCGTGTCTTTGTGTTAAAAAAATAAGACAATGTGGTCCCACGAGTCATCTTTGCACCTTTTTCTTCTTTGCAGCTTTGCGTTGAAAAATGCGCGACTTATGAAGCTTAATTCCCCTTCAAGACGCTGAGCAGCGTCTCGTAGCCGTTGCTGAACCTTTCGTAGAAATGCTCAGAATGGATATGCGACTTGAGCCTTTCGTCATAAAGCTCAAAAGGCTCCCAGTCGGATTGGTATTCCTTTTTCAGACTATCCATTGCCAGATCGGCCATTAAATGCATTGTAGAGTGATCAGAAGTCGACATTTTCTGTTCATCTTTTGAACCATCTTTCTCCATTTTACCCTCTAATTTTCATTATATTCTAAAAATAATTATCATTAAATAACTTTATTAACGATTAATTATTTTAATCTTTGATAATATACTTAATTAACTATATAATTCTAAGTAAATTAACCTCATGGTTGTTTATTATGATCGCTCCAAAAAAGACAAAAGTTGTCTTGTCCGACTATCCTTACCGTAAAGATATTGAGAGCCGGCTTTCGCTATCTTCACTCACTTTGTTTGAAGTAGATGTCCTACGTGAAATATTGCATCATTCACTTGAATTCCCCATTTTACAGCTAGCTGACATCCTCGATACCAACACAGAAAAATTGATTCCTGTCCTGGATAAACTTAGCGCAACTAAGCTTTTCAAGCGAGATCATTTAAAACTGACCATCGACAAAGAGAAGCGGAAATATTTTGAGCTGCAGCTGGAAAAGTTTGAAGATGACTTCGAGCCTAACCTGGAATTTCTGCAAGGACTCCTCAATAAAGTCCCCATTCATATCCTGCCCAATTGGTATCCGATCTCCCGCACTTCAGACAATATTTTCGCTTCTATCATCGAGAAGTACTTCCTCACCCCTAAAGACTACCGCATCTATATCTCCGAGCTCCATTTTGATAATCCGGGTTTAAACGGAATCATTAAAGACCTCTTCTCTTCTACTGACTTTAAAATAAGGGCATCCGACCTCATCTCCAAATATAAACTGACACGAGAGGAATTTGAAGAATACATCCTCTTACTTGAATACAGCTTCGTCTGCTGCCTCAGATATGAACAAGTCGATGGCCTTTGGGAAGAGTTCATCACCCCATTCCAAGAGTACATGGAATATCTGCTGTTTGAAGTTAACACGAAAGCCAAGCCTATCAAAGACAATAAGATCCTACCCAATTGTGCTGAAGAATTCTGGTTCATGAAAGACCTCTCTGAACTTATCAAATCATATCCCGGCAGCAAAATGGCCGCTCTTTACCGTCCAGAGCAGTTAAAACGGTATGTACAATATGCGACCGATCTTGGCTTCATTAATAAAGATGGGGCAACTGACAAAGGTCTTCTCTGGCTGACATCTAACGACCTTCATAAAGCACACGACTTGTTTAATCAGATGCATTATCCGAAGGGACCCCTATGGACTCAAAAAAATATCCGTTATATCGAAAAAAGCCTTAAATCATTACCTCCGCGCGAGTGGATCTATCTGGACGATTTCCTTCAGGGACTGACCGCTCCTCTAGGTAGTCGTGATCATGTCACCCTGACCAAAAAAGGAAAAAAATGGAAATACCTTATCCCCACCTACACCCCTGAAGAACTCGATTTTGTCAAAAAAATGATCACTGAAAGGCTCTATGAATTGGGTATCGTCTCCACTGGAGCGCACAAAGGAAAAGTGTGTTTCTTCATGACCCAATTTGGTACGCAGCATTTGCATTAAGAGGACTTGACAGTTCTGCTATGATGTTGTATCGTGTGGACCTAAATTAGATAAAGGAAACGGTTATGAAATTTGTTATTTCCACACAAGAATTAAACTATCTCCTTAGCAAGATACAGAACGTTGTTTCTCAAAAACCGGCTATCCCCATCCTGTCCAACTTTTTATTGGAAGTGCTCAAAGATGAGCTGATCCTGACGGCTACCGACTTCAACGTCGGCATCCGCTGCAAAACTGATGCCAACATCATCGAAGAAGGAGGGACCACCCTCCCAGTGAAAAAATTTTCCCAGTTGGTCAGAGAGCTTTCCACACTTAATGTTGAGATTTCCGCCTCCTCTAACGAAGTGACAACCATCGTCGCAGGAACGTCCCGCTTTAAGCTGAATGGAATGGCAAAAAATGAGTATCCTTCCCTTCCTGACCTCACTGATGCTCCCGCTTTCGAAATGCAGCAGAAAGAACTCAAAGACCTCCTATCCTGCACCTCATTCGCCGTGTCCAGAGAAGATAACCGCTACGTCTTGACCGGAGTGTCAATGACCATCGCCAATGGGACTGTTACCTTCATCGGGACCGATGGAAAAAGATTAGCCAGGGCCTTTGCCAAGATCAATATCGATCCATCCTTCAACACACAATCTGTCATCCCGCTAAAAGCTGTCGATGAGATCATTAAAAACCTGACCGACGATCAGGGAACCGTAAAAATTTCTCTCTTGACCGATAAAATAGCCATCGAAGCAAACCAGACACATATCTTGGCAAAGCTTTTGACAGGCGATTACCCTGATGTCAACCGCGTGATCCCAAATCATTCAGAAATCCTCGTGACGCTGCACCGCGAAGAGCTTTCAATCCTGCTGCGCCAGATATCCCTCTTCACAACCGAGAACAATTCTGTCCGTTTTATTTTCTCTGACGGCGAAGTCAAACTAACAGCCAACTCCATGGAAGTCGGCGAAGGACATGTCGCCATGCCGGTCAACTATCACGGCCCTCATTTAGAGATCGCCCTCAACGCCGGTTTCTTCATCGATATCCTGCGCCACTGTAACAGCGAAACGGTCATACTAGGACTAACCGATGCCTTTAATCCAGGCGTCATCATCGATCACGACCAGCTTGTTACCAATCTATTGGATACCTCACCGCTATTTGTAATCATGCCTATGCGGCTTTCCGAAGAATAATATTATGTATATTCGCTCTCTTTATTTGCAGAATTTCCGCAACTACGGAGAAGCGAATGTTGAATTTTCTCCGGAAATCAACCTGATCTGCGGTCCTAATGCCCTGGGAAAGACCACCCTCCTCGAAGCTATCCACTATTTCATGCTGGGTAGGTCGTTCAGAACAAACCGTGCAACCGACCTCATCCATCACGGCAAAGAATCATTTCTACTCCATACACAGTTTGCCAAGCATAACATTGACCAAAGGCTTCATATCTCCTTCGAAACAGGTGAGAGGAAGATCATCTACAACAGCACCCAGTTAAACCATGTTTCAGGACTCTTGGGTGTCATCCAGGGGGTCGTCATCACTCCGGACGATATTAATTTGATTAAGGGCGCGCCCGTCTTGCGCCGCCAGTACCTCGATATCCAGATCGCACAGCTTGATCCAGTCTACGTCCATCACTTAACCAGATATAACCGGGCCCTGCGCCACCGCAACCATCTCCTCAAGACAAAACAGATGATCACCATGGATGGGTGGGAACATGAGATGGCGCAATCAGCTGCCTATATTGTTTTTCAACGTCAGAGAGCCGTTTTGGACCTGCAGAAAAGCTGCCTCGACTACTATGCCATTCTGGCCGGAGAAGATGAAATCCTTTCCCTTAGCTATAAAAGCAGCGTGTCAGAATCAAAAACGCTTCAAGAGCTAAAAGAAGCCCACCTGAACTATTTCCATAAACAGAGGGAACGTGAGCTGCGGATTGGATTTACCGTCGGCGGGCCACACAAAGATGACCTATTCATCTCCATCGGAGACAAAGAGGTGCGCCATTTTGCAAGCGTGGGCCAGCAGCACAGCTGCGTTGCCGCCATGCACCTGGCGGAATGGCAGCGGCTCAAAGACATGAGTGGCGAGACACCCATCCTCATGGTCGATGATATCGGTATCAGCCTCGACGAAAGCAGAAAAAAAAGGCTACTCAGCCTTCTGTCAGGAATGGGGCAAGTGTTCCTAACCACCACCGATGAGTCTTTGCTTGCCGGCGGAACGAGGCTGGTTATCCGCGTTCCATTGGCACCGCTGAACTAACAGTCGCGCATTTTTCAACGCAAAGATACAAAGAAATAAAAGATGCAAAGAAAGACGCAGATCCACGGTATCGTATTTTTTTAACACAAAGAACACAAAGGCATGAAGACACAAAGAAAGAATTTAGTTTAAAAAATAAAATAAAAATTTAAGTACAACAAAAATTTTTTATAGTTTTTTTGTTTTCTTTGTGTCATCGTGTCTTTGTGTTAAAAAAAACAAGCAATATTGTCCTACGAGAGGTCTTTGCACCTTCTACTTCTTTGCATCTTTGTGTTGAAAAATGCGCACCTTCCCTTGTCCTTCATCGTCATTTATGCTATAGTAACTTATTAAACTGAGGAAATATGAGCGAACGATCTGGCGATCTGGCGTCAAATAGACGCGCAACACATGATTACGAGATATTAGAGACCTTCGAGGCAGGCATCTCCTTGACGGGAACCGAAATCAAATCGATCCGCGACCATGGCGCCTCCTTGCAGGAATCTTTCGTCAAAGTGATGGACAATGAGGTGTGGCTGATCGGTTGCAGCATTGCTCCCTACAAACACGGCAACATCAACAACCACGAAGAAAGGCGTCAGCGCAAACTACTCATGCATAAACGGGAAATTCAAAAACTGAAAACAGCCTCCCAGGAAAAGGGGCAGACCATCATTACCCTAGCCTTTTATCTTAAGAATGGCCGCGTAAAAGTGAAGATTGCCACCGCCAAAGGTAAAAAAGCCCCCGACAAACGTGCCGACATCAAAGAACGCGATGAAAAGAAAAAAATCCAGCAAGCGATGAAACAGCACCAATGATCAAAATAAAAATCCTTTCGGTCGGCAAAACCAGGGAGAAATGGCTTGAAGAAGCTTGTGAAGAATACATCAAACGTCTTACAGCGACTGTCCGGTTCGAATTTTTATGGGCAAAAGATACTCCGCAACTGATCGAATGGGCAAAGAAAGAATCCAATCACATCTGCCTTGATCCTGCCGGCACCTTGATGGACAGCATCCAGCTTTCTCACTTTTTAAGTCAAAGCTGGGAGGAAAGGGGATCCAAAATCTCCTTCATTATAGGAGGGGCGGAAGGGCTTCCAAAAGAGATTAAGCAAAACGCTACCCTCATCAGCCTCTCCCCTCTTACCTTCACTCACCAGATCACCCGTCTGATCCTCATCGAGCAAATCTACCGCGCCACCGAAATAGCGAAAGGAACCGGGTATCATAAGTAGTCGCGTATAATAAGCTATTATTTGCCAACTCCTGGTTCCTGTTTCCCGGTTCTTACCTGCCTGAAGAACAACTCGGCACCATTAATCAAAGCAGAACCGATGATGACGTCTATGAATCCACGGATGTCGTTCGGTAAAAATCTGACCAATATCCCTAGCAAAACCATTACACCTAAGAGAATGCAGTATTTCTTCGTGTAAATTTGGCTAATAGAAGCAGGATTGGTCAAAGTAAGAATTCTGTCAACGCTACGCTGGACTGTTTTAGAGAAAATCTTGGTCCCTTTCATATAACCAATAGCCAGCGCCAGAGCAACTAACAGAAGGGCCGCCTGGTCTAATCCCTGGGCATAGGGTGATAAGAAGTTTAGCAAAGGCCTTGAAATGTCTACATTGGGATCTATAGATTTAATTAAAAAATTGAGCCCTAAAGGTAATAAAAAACACCCTATCGCCAGCCAGATACAGCCTGAAATGATAATAAGAGCGTTGTGGCTTACTTTGAACATTTGATTCTCCCTTGAAGTTTGATAAAGATAAAGTCTATTTCACCTGTGAGTTGTTGCCAAGCAAAAAAAGGTTAAATCTAGAAACGGCGATTGGAAGGGGGTGCCGTTTCTAGGTTAAAGGCTTGAAGTTCCTTTTTTTTGCTTTGCCTTTTTTATAAGATTTTGTTAAGATTTACACAATTGTTTGACTGTATATTTATTTTTTAAACATGGGATTTCCATATGCATATTTCTCTTTCATTCATCAGAGTGCTCTTTTTCTTATTATGTGTCGTTTTCTCTATTAGCTTTGCTGTTACCTATCTTGAAGGAGGAGTGAATTTAATCAATGCTTCTGTAGGCCTCCTTGGCGGAATGGTGGCTGGTGCGGGACTCATCATAATGGACTTCGCCTTTAAGAAATGTAATTTAAGGACCTTTAACTGCGCTGCATTAGGGCTATTTTGTGGCTACCTAATGGCTCAAGCCATCCTTTTCATCCTTGACGGTGCCATTGGCACTGAAGCTTCATCCTCATTGTTCCCTATCAGATTCCTTATCTACCTAATCTGTTCTTACACGGGTATGATCATGGTTGCCAGAAGCTCAGGGGAACTGCATGCTTCTATCCCCTATTTTGAATTCAAACAGATGTTCCTTAAGAAAAAAGATATACTAGTTGACTTCTCCATCTTGACTGATCCACGCATAATCGATCTGGCCTCTTCAGGACTCCTTGATCACCAGCTTATTATTCCACGCTTTGCTTTAAAAGACCTCTACAACCAGGCTGAGAACACCGACGAAACCATCAAGACAAAGGCACGTCGCTGCCTGGATGTAATCAAAAAGCTTGAAGGTATCGCGACGCTTGACCTCCGCTATGTCGACACCGACTTTCCTGAAATCAAAGATCCAATGAATAAACTCATCAGGCTTGCTCGATTCCTCGATACGAACATCATCACATCAGACATCAACAGGATCCAGCAATCGACCATCGAAGGTGTCAGGATTATCAACATCAATATGCTGTCTAATGCCTTGAAGCCCATTACACAAACAGGTGAGACGTTATCAATCAAAATCCAGCGTTATGGAAAAGAAGCTCGTCAGGGAGTTGGCTATCTAGAAGATGGCACCATGGTCGTTGTCAATGGCGCCGCCGAATTCATCGGGGAGACAATCAAAGCACAAGTCCTTTCAGTCAAGCACACATCATCTGGACGGATGATCTTCTGCAACGCTGCTGAAGAGGGGAGCTTGCTAGACGAGGATGATGATTTCGAAACTACACCCAAAAGCTACGCGGCACTCGATTCATGATTGATGGAATCGGCAATGATATTGTCGAAATTAATCGTATCAGTGCTTCCCTGGAAAAATACGGGGACCGCTTTCTTAATCGCGTTTTCACACAAGATGAGCAGGACTATTGCCTAAGGCGCAAAGAACCTGCCCTTCATTTTGCCGGTCGGTTCGCGGCTAAAGAAGCAATTGTCAAAGCTCTGGGAACAGGGTTCAGTGAAGGGCTCACCTGGATCGATATCGAAATACACAACGAGTCAAGCGGTAAGCCGTTTGTGGCGATTTCAAACAAGCTGAAAGAGATGTTCGGTTCGCCTATCATTCACATCAGCATCAGCCACTGTAAAGAGTACGCTACTGCGGTGGCAATAGTCTCGCTAAAAAATTAAATACAGAGTCACAGAGATCACAGAGAAAATCGCAGGACAAAAAAGATGAAAAAATCTATAGAATATATTGTTTTATTTTCTTTTTTTGTTTTTTATTAAAGTCCTGCGATTCACTCTGTGCCTCTGTGTTTAATAAATCTCATATCGGGTCATACATGAATTTAAGGACCGAAGGTATAAAGAACTTCCACAGTGACCTGTGAAGCATTGGCAGCGAAATTATAGGCATAGACACGATTGGCATATTCAATGCTGGCACTACCGAAAAACTCGATCAGGTAAGTGTAGCGGAAGCCAACTTCAACAGACCGGTGCCTGATTAATCCATAGCCATGGAAATCATCCAAATGGAGATTTCGATCACCAAATCCATAAAGTCCTTTGCTAAACAGGCGGAACTCATGCCTAAGTCCAATCCGTTTATCATAGGCCACTATAAAACGTGCCCAGGGCACCCCTCGAGTGGGAGATGTTCCTATAGCCAATACACCCCAACCGCGCGCATGCCACTCCCCTAAAATATCTAACTCATCATCGTTGTATCCGGGATTAAACTCTTTGCCCAAGGATAGAAATAATTCTCCCTCTCCTCTTCCATGATGGAATGAGCTTGGATCGTGAAGACTTGGTTCGAACGACTCTATAAAGCTGAATCCTGAGGTCAGACTAAGCGGATCGCCGGCGATGTCATCCATCCAGACATAGCGACCCGTTATCTTGAACTGGTCGATCCCACGCTGCTTTCTGGTGTGGGCGCAGACCAATTCCAGCTCAATGCCATACTCAAAAATAGCTGTCGAAAGGCTGGAATCGATAAACTGGTCGTCGGATGCGTAAGGGAGGGCTTTTTTACCGTGTAAAAGATGATGATAGGTCTGATAGCGCATCGAATTGCGCCACTCTAACTCGGCAAAGTTACCAAGCCAGGGCAGATCTTGTGTCGACCAGCCAAATGCTGGAAGCAAAAAGACGATTAAATAGTATAACCCATTTCGCTTAACCATCGCTCAGCCTCCAAAGCTGCCATGCATCCTGTTCCGGCCGCTGTGATAGCTTGCCGGTAATCATGGTCCTGAACGTCACCTGCGGCGAAAACTCCATCAACACTTGTTTTTGTCCCATCGTGAACTTTAATGTACCCTGTATCATGAAGATCGAGCTGCCCTTTTAAAAATGCGGTATTCGGCGTATGGCCTATGGCAAAGAATAACCCGGCTGCTTCATGCTCGGTTACTACCTTCGTTTCAACGTTCTTGATCTTCAGCTGTCTAACAACAGTATCCCCTTCCACTTGCTGCACTTCTGAATTCCATATGATTTCGAGCTTCGGGTTTTTGAAGGCCCTATCCTGCATAATCTTAGAAGCACGCAGCTTATCTCTCCTGTGGACGATATAGACTTTGCTTCCAAATTTTGTCAAGAAGGTTGCTTCTTCGATAGCTGAATCTCCCCCGCCGATGACATATAATGGCCTGTTTCTAAAGATTGGGGCTGCTCCGTCGCAGACTGCGCAGGCTGTCACTCCTTTTTGCCAGAATTCATCATCCCTTGTTCCCGGGATAGCGAGCCTTTTAGCAGTAGCACCAGTCGAAATAATGACTGCATCAGCCTGGTATTCGACGGTTCTCCCTTTCACAATAAAAGACTTTTTGGATAAATCGATATCATCGACATCTTCTCCGATAATATGGGTGCCAAACCTTTCGGCCTGTTTTCGGAACCGCTCGATTAGCTCAGGGCCGGTTATCCCTTCTGGAAAGCCTGGAAAGTTCTCCACGTCGGTTGTAGTCATCAGCTGCCCTCCGGCAGGTCCGGAATAAAATCCTTCGAAGAGAACGGGTTCCAAATTAGCCCGGGCAGCATAGATAGCGGCTGTATAGCCGGCCGGACCCGAACCAATAATTAATAGTTTTGATTTTTTCATATTTCCTCATTAGTGTGATTGAGAAGATTAACCTAAACCAACAGAAATTTCAAGTATGGATTTAATGGGGATGTGATTAAAAGTTGTACTCTCCTAGAGCCCGGAGTGATAGCCCATAGCGACGATAGGAGCTATGGGCTATCACCAGTCGCCCTTCGTTTCACTACGAGCTCTAAGTGAGTACGACTTTTAATCACACCCTTTAATGGGCATAACTGACTATAAAATATCTTCCATTATGACGGTTAGTCCATCTATATTTAAGATAAACAAAAAGTGAATTTATTAAATAAATTGACAATTAATATTTTAAATGATATGATGAATGTATATATAATACAAACTAACTATAACAAAGGATAAATAAGATGAAAATTAATCCTGTTTCTTTCGTAGATAGTGCGCTGAGTGTCACACTGACCACCGTAGAACGTGGATATAACGGAATTAACCACTGTTTTCAGTCATCAACACAGAAAGTGACCAATTTCGTCACAGAGAATAAAAATAAGCTATATGCAATTCTTGCTTTGGCAGTAGCATTCTATATAGCCCCGATTACGACAGTGGTTCTCAGCGTAGCATCTTATAAGGCCTACAGTGTCTACCAAACTAAAATGAATCAGTACAAACTTAACTAGCGTCAATACTTTTTATCGGGTAGCAAAGGCACCGCAGCGTGCCATCCTTTATTTTTGTCCTTTATTTTTTCTATTGATTTAATTTCTTTTTATATTATAATGATCCTATTTACCCCGTACAAAAAGGAGAATTTTAAACAGGCATGGCCGCTGCAAAAACTGGCATTTTGCAAAGAGTTTTTCATATATATCCGGACGAAGTGCGGAATGCTTCCTATTTTGCCTTTTTGGGGTTTATTTGGGCGTTTGGGGCAACTTGCGCTTTAAAATTTGCG
This sequence comes from Chlamydiota bacterium, assembly GCA_013287815.1. Lineage (GTDB taxonomy): Bacteria > Chlamydiota > Chlamydiia > Chlamydiales > Parachlamydiaceae > JABDDC01. Next base: position 26,874 of record JABDDC010000012.1, on the reverse strand, counting down.
GACGCCCTGTTCCTCCTCCATGTTGGGGCCGAGCACTTACCCGGTGCCTATACTTTAAATTCCTTTGGCATGTTCGGCATGGCCAGCATTCTCCTTTATTCCTTTCACAAATACACATCCTATAGCATCTATTTAACTACCCTATTAGCGGGAATAACATTTTATATCTTCGTTTTAGGATGCTTGTGGTTTCAATTCGGAGCCAATTCACAGTGGTTTTGGTATGCCTTAAAACTGTCAGGCTTTTTGATGTTTGCTGTCTTAGGCACCTGCTATTGGACTTTCGTCGATCAATACCACCATCTGCAAGACGCCAAGAGGCTCTACACCCTGTTTAGTTCGACAATATTCGGTGGTGCAGCAACAACCGGACTCCTGATGAATTCCGGGCTGCTTGACCTTTCCCATCTGATCATCTTAATCATCATCATTTTTTCATTTACCTATTACTGGATTGGAAAAATCTCCCGTGAAGTCCCTCTAGTGGCCCATGAAGATACAGAACCAGAAAAAGGTGAACACAGCAACGCATTCAAATTCCTGGTCTATTCTATACTTTCCTCACCGTTTACCATTATTTTGATGACCGGTAATTTTTTGACCTATCTGCTGCTTATCACCACTGAATATAATTATATGTTTACCTTCCAGGAACATTTTGCATCGGCCAATGATATCAATCTCGGTGGAGGAACCGAATCGGCTTTGACGCAATTCCTGGGAAAATGCTTAGCGGCCGTCAGCGTCACAAACCTGATCTTCGGCCTGTTTATCTATAGTCGTTTGGTACGCCGCTTCGGGATCAGCAGCATGCTCGTTGTAACACCGATATTGCTGATCATCGCCTTTACAGGCTGGTCAATCAGCACCAGCCTAGCCTTCCCTTTGATTGGTTTTTTTGTTGTCGAAGGGACTCTGTATGTTATCGACGATAGTAACTTCAATCTTTTGTTGAATGCTGTTCCACAAAAGCTTAAATATAAAATCAGGGTGATGATCGAATCGTTCTTTGAACCTGTTGGAATGTTGACTAGTGCGATCTTGCTCTCTTTCTTCCAGTCCAACAGTAAACTCTTGGGACTGATCCTTTCCGGCTGCTCTCTTTGCATCGCGATGGCTCTGCGCACTAACTATGTGAAAGCCTTATTCTCCAACCTTTCGAGCAATGTCCTTGATTTCAGCAAAACAGTCGAAGACCGGCTTGGGAAGATGAATGAGAAACAGCAGAAATCGGCGGAAAGCCGCCTGCTTGGCATCTTGATGTCGGGCGATGAACAGGCGCAGCTTTTTGCATGTGAGGGACTCCTCTGCTTTGAAGACCATACCATTTTAAAAAAGATCCTCACCTATGCGTCGAATATGAAGGCCCCAGCCAAGGATAAGTTCATCTACCTGTTGGAAAATAGCGTCTTCGCACGCGATAACCTCGTCTTTGACACTTTGCAGGAATGGCTGCAAATCGATTTTGATCCTTCGCTAAAGAGTACTATCTATTTTTATCTAGCCAAGAACGGACTGCTTCATCCTGAGAAAGTCATCCATGACCTGCGCAGCCCCGATGTCCAGCTACAAGGAGCTGCCATCATTGCACTAAAGAAATCGCTGGCTCGTCAGTCCCCAACTACAGCTGCCTACAACCGCACCTTAGCTGCGCAGCACTTGCGCCTGCTGCTCGACTCCAATAATGAAGAAGAGCTGTGCGTTGGACTTGAGATTTTGGGCATTGACGGGGATGTCAACGAGGTGGACATCTTAATCCCTTACTTAAAGAGCGCATCGTTGAAGGTTGCCCGCACCGCCGCCAAGTCACTGGAGCAAGCTGCCCAGATCGACTCCATCCGCCAGGCACCGCGCATCTTGTCAACTCTGAAGCAAATCAACGACTCTGAAATCCGTCTTGCATGTCTGAAAGCTTTGGGCAACGTCAACGACTCAAGTCTAGTCGCCGACATCATTCAGTCGAGCCTTCACTTCAGACCCTCCGAATTGCGCGTCATTGAAAAAGTGATCATTAAAATGGGCTTGAGGACTGTACCGAGACTGCTTTCTATTATGAAAGACAGACATATGCACGATAAAAGCCGCGTCCTGGCAGGGAAAATTCTAGGGATGCTAGCCATACCGCAGCTGCGGGCCAATCTGTCCGATGTCATCCGGCAGGAAATCGACCGCGCCTACCTCTATTTTTACCATTATCACACCATCCAGTCGCAATACCCTGACCTTGATCTCAGCATGCTGCGCGATGTTTTGATTACCGATTACCATTCGGTCCTCGACTTCATCATCCAACTCCTGGCCGTATCGGGTGAAATCGAAGACGAAGAACTAGTCTCGCGGTCGCTGCGCAGTCCGAGTCCCAAAGTACGCAGTCAAGTCGTCGAAATGTTAGAAAAAACCTGCGAAAACAAAATATTCCGATTACTCCAACCACTCGTTGAGGATATCCCTTACGAGGAAAAAATGAAGGCCTATGTGAAATCAGGGCATAACCCCTTGAGCTTAACTGATCTATTGGATAAAATGGGTGAATCGCCAGCCCAGATCGATCAAATCATTGCCGCAACGATGAAGTATCACCTCGATTTACCCAACTGGAGAGCCTCCTTAAGACAGCAGATGTCCAAGAGAGATGAAATTTTTCACCACTTTGCATACGAGTTATTAGAATCATGAAGCCGCTTACATTAATTGATAAAGCCTTTCTGTTAAAGAGGACTCCCCTCTTCAGTGCGCTTGACCTCGACCTCATTCTAACCATTGCCGACATGCTCGGAACGGTCACTTTTGAGGTCAACGATTCTGCCTTTTTCGTCAACGAAGAAGCTAACAGAATGTATTTCATCGTTCAGGGGGAGGTAGAGATCAGGGATCCTGAAGGCAAGAAAATATGTGCTCTATCTGCGGGCGATTTCTTTGGTGAAGAATCACTGTTTAGCAATAAGCCTCGCACCTATTCTGCCTTCATCCCCATGGAAACACACCTGCTGACGCTGTCTCGCCCCCACCTCTACAGCATTATTTTCGAATGCCCTTCTGTAGCCCTTGGATTCCTCGAAGTCTATGCGGCGGGGATGCAATTCAGACCGATTAAAATTGAGAGCAATAAATGAAAATCCGATCACGGCTGTTACTTCTGCTTCTACCGACTCTGGCAGCGTTTCTGATGCTGATCGCTTTCTTTTTCTATTTCAACTGGTCGCGCGAAATCCTCGACAGCTTTAAAGGACGTCTCAGTTCTATTGTGCTTGCCACAGCTGATTCAATTAATAGCGACGATATTGCCTGGATCTCCGAGCATGTCAACGACCCCGACCTCACAAAAAATCCAAAGTACCTGGCTTATAGGCAAAAACTGCTCAGACTTAAAAAAAAGCTGCCTGTCCACAACCTTTTAATCGTCCAGGTAGAGCCGGTTAAAGAAGGTGAGTACGTCCTTAAAAATGAAGAAAATCCAGAAAACGAGGTCCACGAAGCCGGCGATCAGGAAACAGCCTACCGGCAAATATTCCTCATCGATGTAAGTCAGGCCGACCCGAAACTGGCCAACCAGCCGGGTGACTTCGACTTCAGCGAAACGGAAGAACATCTAATTTACTTTACAAAAAAAGCTTTTGTCACACCCATCTATCTTGCGAAGAAGACACATGAACGATTCATGTCTGCCTATGCTCCTATCATGAATAGTAATGGCGAAGTCATCGCTCTAGTCGCGGCAGACGAAAGCACCAAAATCATCGATCAAAAACTGAGTAATGCCATTCTGGTCATCGTCCTGGGAGGCATCGGCACACTTTTCTTACTGATTATCACCCTATTCATTATTGCCAACCTCATCAGTAAGCCTGTGCAGGCATTGAACAAAGCAGCGCTTAACATCGCTGCCGGAGATTACGAATCAAACATCAAACTCGATGGCCCGCGCGAAATCGTAGAGCTAGCCAATACCCTCAACACGATGAGCGAATGCCTAGTGGAAAATATCGACAGGCTCAAGGAAAGCTCCCTGGCTAGAGAAAGGATGTACGGAGAATACGAATGCTCGCTCCTCCTGCAACACTACATGCTCCAAAAAATTGTCGACGACTTCACTGATCCATATGTACGCATTCGTCTGATCTCATCGAATGCAGCTAAAAATCAAAATGGGCTTCTCCTGCAAATCCACCAAAATGGAGGTCTGGGCCTTACCCTGGTTGAAGCGAAAAATGCCGGCTTTGCCGGACTCTTCGATCTTAACAAAAAAGCCTCTTTGCCTGTTGATGAGCTTGGTGACGAAAACTACATCGATTGCATCCTCAAATCCGATTACAAAACGATGTCCTGCCGCATCCATGACATGTCAGCACCGTTAGTCTGGTCGGTCGACAAAAACAACTACATCCTCCCGCAAAACAATGACTATTCATTGCAAAACCAGGACATGATTTTCATGTTCAATACGGGACTGGTCGACCTCTTTGGTACAGAAATCAAAGTAGCTGCCTGGTTCTCGAAAGTGTTGCGCCACTTTGCTCAGGATGGCCTAGAAACTATCCAGATTATGCTCAGCAACGAGCTAGACTTCATCTCAAAAAAACAAGGGTTGAAGCGAAATTACCAAATCATTAGCTTGCAGATTACAACATTACAACCCCTAACAAATAAAAAAACATGAATACCGCCGTTATAGCCGCTTTTTTCATCTACTTCTCTTTGCTGCTTATTCTGGGACTCATTTTCCATAAGAAGCAGAAAACTTCTTCAGACTTTATCATGGGAAACCGGTCTCTCAGCTTCTGGCTGGTCGCCCTCTCCGCCCATGCCAGTGACATGAGTGCCTGGTTATTCATGGCCTTCCCCATGTACGTTATGCTTGGCGGAATGCCCCACAGCTGGATTGCCATTGGTCTCCTCATCGGCATGTTCCTCAACTGGCAATATGTGGCTCCTAAGCTACGAGAAATGACTGAAAAATACGGCGCCTATACGTTGTCGACCTTTTTTGAAAAGCGTTTTGCAGACACCACCGGATGGATCAAACTGCTCAGCGCTGTGGTGATGATTATCTTCCTGACCCACTATCTGTCAGCGGGTCTGATAGCTATGGGGTACTTACTAGAATCCCTTTTTAGCATCGAATATGCCTTAGGACTCTCTATCGCCCTTTTTGTCGTCGTCATCTATACATTCTTTGGCGGATTCACTACCGTTGCCTGGACAGACTTGTTCCAGGGCATTTTTCTATTAATAGTCATCTTGATTGTTCCTGCCATCGCCTACACAAAAATTTCTGGAGGGTGGGACACTATCGTACGCATGGCCGAGCAAAAGCAAATCCCATTGACCTTGCTAGATGACCAAAGCTTCGAAGCTATTTTTACCGGCATATTGCTGGCACTGGGATGGGGATTGGGATATTTCGGCATGCCACATATCATCACCAAATTCATGGGGATCAAAGATGTCAAGGAGATGTATAAGTCGAAATGGCTGGGCATGTCATGGCAGTTAATTACCCTGGCAGCTGCCGCATTTATCGGCTTGATCGGCATAGCCTACTTCCCGGAAGGGCTGGTCAAACCGGAAATGGTCTTTGTAGAGATGGTTAAATCGCTTTTCCATCCATTCGTTGGTGGATTCATCCTTTGTGCCATCATCGCAGCAAATATGTCGACCATGGACTCACAGATCCTCGTCTGCGGATCTATCATCAGTGAAGACTTATATAAGTTTTTACGGAAAAATCCACCTTCAGACCGCAGCGTACTGCTTGTCTCCAAGCTGGGAGTAATATTCATTTCTGTGATCGCTTTGCTGTTAGCCTTGAATAAAAGCTCGACGATACAAGATACCGTCTCCTACTCCTGGTCTGGACTGGGCAGCGCTTTCGGACCGCTTGTGCTGATGAGCCTCTACTCGACGAGGATCAACCGTTACGGAGCTATTGCGGGCATCATCGTCGGAACGGCGGTTGTGATGGTCTGGCCTACCTTGAATCCATTGATAACCGGATATTCACTGATGCCGATGATCCCTGGCTTCTTCGCTAGTGCTGCAGCAATTTACGTTGTTTCCAGGGCTACAGAAGGGGTAAGGGCAAAAAGCCCGTAAGGCGTCGCAGCCGCCTTTCTTTTGTCCCATATATCCCTTTCTGTGACCGCTAATCCCTTACCCTAATCCGCACCGGAATCAATTCCTCATCCATGGTGACGAAACTAACCAGATAGATGGCTGCCAGGCTGCACAGAAAACCGGGGATCATGGAAGGGATGGCATAATTCAATATAAGGGGATTGATCTGCGGCCAGACCATCACGACAAGACCACCTGTAATGACTCCGGCTATTGCACCAAAGCGGTTAGCAGTTTTAGAATAAAGTGCCGTTAGGACCAACGGACCAAAAGCACTTCCAAGTCCTGCCCATGAATAGCTGACCGAGTCCATAATGGTCGTATTTTTATTCAATGATAACGCCAACGCTACCACTGATACTAAAACAACTCCAAGGCGTGAGACGAGCAACTTACTCTCCATATTAGAGTGCCTAGGGAACAGCTTTCCAAATAGGTCCTCGCTCAATACCGAGGCTGAAACCAAAATCTGCGAATCCATCGTAGACATGCTCGCGGCAATGACAGCACACAACACAAAGCCTGCTATAAACGGATGGAATAGATCCTTCACCATCTCTACAAAAACCATTTGCGGATTTTCCATTCCTTGAGGATACATGGCGATGGCAATCAGTCCGATAGCCACTGCAGCGGATAAAACGATAAGCTGCCAAGTCATTCCCAACCACTTGGACTTGTTGAGCTCCTTGACGCTATTGATGCTCATAAATTTTGTAATGACATGGGGCATGCCAAAATAACCAAGCCCCCAGCTTAACGAAAGCATCAGAACGGTAAATATCGAAATAATATCCGTGCCTGGAAAGATCGATAATGGGATGCTTTGACTCGAAGCCACCAACACAATATCTGAAAAGCCGTCGATTTTGCTATATGCCAGCCATGGGACCGCCACTATCACTAGTAATAAAAAGAGCCCTTGAAAAAGATCGGTCCATGCGACTGCTACAAATCCACCGACAAAGGTATAGATGACCACCACACACATTGCCAGGATCAGCCCGAAATAGTAGTTCAAACTGAATAAAGATTCAAATAATAGGCCAATGCCGATCATCCCAGCAGAAAGATAATGTGTCAAAAAGACGATGAGCATGATCGCACTGATCACTCTGATAGATCCGCTGCGGTCAGCAAAACGTTGCTCAAAGTAACCTGAAAGGGTTAATGAATTATATTTTTCTGTTTCAGAACGGAGCTTAGGGGCTATAAATTGCCAATTAAGGAACATTCCCAACAAAAGGCCAACGGCAATCCAGGCCTGAGGAAATCCTAAAAGGAAGACAGACATGGGAAGCCCCATGAACAGCCACGAGCTCATATCGCTGGCATGGGCTGAAAGGGCCACTAACCAATAGCTCATCGACCGGTTTCCCATTAAAAATTCGGCTGACGTCGTCTGTTTTTTATGGGCAAATAACCCTATCGCCAGCAAAATAAAAAAGTACAGTAGAAACGCAATCAAGTACGATAATCTCATTTATCCCCCGTAAATAATTCGGATTTCTGAAAATTTATAAACCTCAATATTTTTCATTTTTCCCTTTTTTGGTAGATCGGAAAAGCCTTAATTTTAAGATGAACCTTTTTTTTCAATTCCGAAATATTTTTCGAATTCTGTACTTTTTACCAAAAAACTAAGATCTCAATTATATAAAGAAAAATCACTACCAGCGTGCCGATAATGGTATTCCTTAGATAAAACCCACTTTTGGGAACCAGCCACCAGCCAAGGCAATAGATTGCTACAGGTACCATAGGCCAAGAGACCAGTGAAACACTTATGGCATTGCCAATAAATGTCGCTAATGAAAGGTTTAATCCGCTTATTAATGGATTCAAAAATAAAATCTCAAGCATGACAATGGGGTAGAGGACCAATAGCACAATCAAAGTTTGTTTCCAGACAGGAGGCGTTTGTCCGAACATCTGTTCAATTGATTTAAACCAACCTGCAAAAGGTGAAAAGACTCGATGACTTTCAATTGAAGCGATCAGTGTCTTCGATTCATTCAACACATTTTGTCTTTCGGGCGAGTTCAGCCAATTATCCAGGTTCTCTTGCGTATCGAATTGCAGAAGGGTCAACCAATTCCGGCCTCCAGCTTTCGATGGAGCTTGAACATAGGCACCTTTAAACCCCGGAAATTTCGCTTCTACCTGATGAATCTTTCCCATCCATTTACGATATTCGTTATCTTTCTCTGGAGATACTTCAGTGATAAAGACCTCAGTCACACCGGAGCTGCTTCGAGAGATCCCAGATAATTCTTCACTAATCTCACCTTGTGCGAAACGGTCCCTCAGGTTCTCCTTTAAATTGATGAAGTCTCTGCTTAAAACCCAGTTGTTAAGTTCCTCACTACTACTAAACCTTTGTACGATTATCCATTCTTGAGATGAATTTTCCGGAGCAACGAACTCTAAACTGACAAATCCGGGAAAGGTAGCCAGCTTGGCATTGATTAGTGCCTGCCAATTTGCAAAATTCCCTATTGTATTGGAACGCAAGGAAACCTTTTGTATGAGTATATTATTGTCCTTCATAGTATTCCAGTATTAGCCAAGATGTCACTCGTGGCCAATTTTTAGTTATTCAGATTTTAATAACAGCGAAAGCAAGAATTTGTCAATCCCATTTTTTGGATTATCTGGATAGTAGTTATTGGCAAAATAGTGTAATTTCCGCTAAAAAACCTCTGTGCCACCCTCTGTGACCTCTGTAGTGAAAAAAACACGGAGGGATATTTTTAAACCACTGAGGTCACAAAAGTCTAAGAGGATAGCTAAGAGTTTTTTATCGAGAATTCATTAACAAAATATTCAATTCTTGCATTTAAATTCATTAATTACTTATTATAAGAAAATTATAATAATTAACTAATGGTATGTCGATGAATAAAATTTTATTAATTGCTTTAACTTCTATCATTTCTTTTAACTTACAATCCGAAGAATCTCAAACAGCCTGGAAAAAAGAAACAGTTCAAGGTTTTCCTGTTTTTGAAGGTCAACTCGAGATCACTGAGGGGTTTGGTGCTTATCTCGATTTCTGCCTCCGTCCCAATTCCAAGAATTTCGACAATGGTGGCGGATCGCATGATTACAATACTCAATTCCTTAAAAACTATCATGGAGTCAGCAACTACGTCTATGATCCCTTTCAACGATCTGAAGAAGTTAATGCCACTACATTAAATGAAATTAAAAAACATGATTTTGATACCGCGACCTCGAACAGCGTATTAAATGTCATCAATACGCATGAAGCACGTATCAAGCACATCTCACTAAGCTGTGAAGCTTTAAAAGAAGGTGGAATCGCCTACTTCAAAATCTATCCTGGCGACCGTTCTCAAGTTGAAAAAAAATTAGCTGACAGCTATCAGTCAAACCGCTCAGCAGCTTCCTACCAGGAAGAAGTTGAACAAGTATTCGGCAAAGGTAATGTTGTTGTGGATGGAAAAAGAGAAATGATTATCGCATACAAGAACAGCAGTTGCAAAGGCTGAGGACTTAGGGAACAAGGATTAAGGGCTGAATGCCTAGCACAGTGACTGAAACTCTGTACTGGGCTTTCAGCCCTTAGTCTTTAGGCTTTACTTTGCTTTTCGAGGTAACTGATGACGTCGCCAACTGTTTTCAGTTTTTCTGCTTCTTCTTGAGAAATTTCACATCCAAAGCGCTCTTCGAATGTCATAATGAGTTCTGTTAGATCGAGAGAATCTGCATTCAAATCCTCGACAAACGACTTTTCTGCTGTAACATCATCTCTATCGACGCCTAATTGCTCGACGACAATATCTATGACTTCTTGTTGAGTGGACATAATACTTCCTTTGTTTACTTGAATGCTCTATTTTCCGATAAATGGACATTATTTATCAATATAAAATGTAACTGTTTACGGAGTGTTTATGTGCTGAGTACTGAAATCCCGGTGGAGGATAGCCTGGCGGAGTATACCCTGGCCTGTACAGGATTTTCAACCCTTTGCTTTTACCTGTTCTATGTGGGTTTTTAGTCCTGCGTGGACGGCTTCGGGGAGTTGGTTGCCGTCGAATCGGTTAAGAATTTTCTTCTGTTCGTAGTAATTGACCAGGGGCGAGGTCTGCTGATGGTAGACCTTAAGACGCTCCCGTACCACTTCGGGTGCATCATCGGGACGACGATAGACCTCACCACCACATTTGTCGCACACACCTTCTTCCCTTGGTGGCGAAGCAACTTTATTGTAAATGCTCCCGCATTGCTTGCAGAGAAGGCGCCCTTCAGCACGTTTGACAATGACATCATCTGGTACATTCAAGCACATAACGATGGGGATATTCTTGGGATCATGCTTGCCAAGCATGTCCGCTTGCAGAACGTTACGCGGAAAACCATCCAGTAGGTATCCATTTTTGCAGTCTGGCCGCGAAATTCTATCAAAGAGCATATCAAGGACCACATCATCAGGGACAAGTTGTCCGGCCTGAATATATCCTTTAGCCTTTTTGCCGATAGATGAACTGACGGCTATATGTTCCCTGAATAGATCCCCTGTTGAGATCTGTGGTATCTGAAAATCTTGCGCAAGCATCTTGGCCTGCGTCCCTTTGCCTGAACCTGGCGGTCCTAGCAGAATAATAACTAATTGTTTGTTCATGCCACTATAATAGCAATCCATGAATTGTCTGCAAGAAAAAATACCATAGTAATCTGTATGTTACTCGACGCTGAGGAGAAAGCTCTTCAGGTAGTCGCTTTCGGGATGGAAAATGTTGATAGGATGGTCGGGGGCCAGCCGGTGCCGGCCGACGATGCGAACATCGCGCTTAGCTTCCGCGGCAGCCTGAAAAAGAACTTTCTGGAAGAGTGATTCATCCACATGGTGGGAGCATGAGCAGGTCAGCAGCAATGAATTCCTGGGCATCTTTTGCATGGCAATGCGGTTGATGTCTTTATAACCTCTGCAGGCTGCCACGACATCTTTTTGCCGTTTGGCAAAGGCAGGTGGATCTAAGATCACGATGTCATAATTGAGTTCTTTTTCACGCAAAAATTCAAACACATCCTCAGTATAGAATTTGTTTTTGGCGATGTCAAAACCATTATCATATACATTTTTTTTGGCAGCTTCAATGGCATCAGAAGAAATATCGACTGAGTCGGCCTGGATGGCGCCGCCTGCTAGAGCATAGACAGTAAATCCGCCGGTATATGAAAAAGCATTCAAGACACGCTTGCCCCTGGAAAGCTCCCTTATCCACTGACGCATCTCACGGTGGTCAAGGAAGAATCCGGTCTTCTGCGACTTTTCAAGTGTAGTTGTGAATTTTAAGCCGTATTCTTTAAAGCTGATTTCATTTTGATGCTCCCCATAGAGAAACCCCTGCACATCGTGCAATCCTTCTTCCTTACGAGAAGGAAGATGTGATTTTTCATAGATGGTCTTTGGGTGGCAATACTTGACCAGTTGCTCAATAATCCATGGTTTAAGGACATCAATCCCTTTTGTCCCGCTTTGGATGACCAATACCTGATCATACTTGTCAATCACCAGTCCGGGCAGCCCATCCCCTTCCCCATTGACCAATCGGTATCCATTCGTCTTACTTTCATCGATCAACGATTTCCGTAAGTCAATGGCAGCCTTGAGCCGAAGCTCGATACTTTGTAGTGGTGGGGTATCATCGAATGAGACCATTCGTCCAATAATGCCGGATCTACGGTTGAAATAAGCACTGCCCAGCAGCTGTCCATCAGCAGCTAAAACCTGCAAGATCTCGCCATCATTGAAATCGGACATATTTTGGATTGCACCAGAAAAGATCCAATGATGCCGATTCCGTATCGGCTTGTCTTTCCCGGGTCTTAAGGTGATTTTTTTTTCCATAATGACTATGACCGTAGGAAAAGAGCCGCTAGCACAAGCAGACCCCATCCAGCCAAAAGAAGGATCCCACCGACCGGAGTGACGGCACCCCATGCCCTAACTCCTGAGAAAACAAGAATATAAAGGCTGCCAGAAAATATGATGGTTCCTAGTACCCAGCACCAACCGGAAGCGATCATCCATTTTGACGAATACCAGCTTAGGAAGGCAGCAAGGGCAATCAATGCCAGAGCGTGATACATCTGATAGCGGACGGCTACTTCAAAAATACCAAGGTCTTCCTGGGAGAGCTTGTTTTTGAGATAATGGGATCCAAAGGCTCCGGCAGCAATGGCTAAAGCACCAAACAAGGTTCCGCAAACAAAGAAAATCTGTTGTACAAACGTAATCATATATTATCTTCCAAATGTTCGTAAGCAAATGCAGGTGATTCTATTAAAATACTTCTCTTCTATTTAAGAATGGACATAATGGACAATTTTCGTCCTTTATCCCTGAGCCTTTTCTCAGCCGTTTCCTTTCCCCAGGTTTGTTTGCTCAGAGCTTTCGAGTTTCAGTCGCAGCCTTTTCCATTTTTCTTTCAGGTTATCTACACTGGATTTGAATTTGTTGAGCTCTTTATCCCTTTCAGTTTGAGAATAGATGATCCCGATCATTTCACGGACATTTCTGCCAACTCTTTGTGGATTATGCTGCATAATACCTTGAAAGGCTTGTACGGCTTTGATGGCTTGATTAATCGACTCGTCAATTGATTCACCTTGAGTCAATGACTTACCTTGCAAAAACTTTGGGTTAGATTGAGCTATAACGCTATTGTAATTTTTGATGATTGTCACCAAATTATCAAATTCCTGTCTATTAAGCGGCTTTGTAGGATCTTGGACAGTCTCAACTAAATTATTTAAAACATCGGTAATTTGATTTAACTGTCTTAATTCAGATGATCTATCAACCATAAAAAATAACTCCAAACGAATCTCCTTAAAACCCATGAACATACCAAAACCAATTCTGGCGTGATCTTAAGCCTAAGCTAACATTAAAATTTAAATAGGTCAAGAGCATTATAGACAAAAATCTATTAAAAGTGAAATCATTAGTTATTAAGTTACTAAGGTAAAATATGAATAAAAAAGAGACCCCCACTTCATGGAACAAAGTAGCCAAATGGTACGACGATGCTGTCGGTGACCAGGGGCATTACTATCATCAGGCTGTCATCATGCCCAATTTATTAAGGCTGCTGGAATTAAAAGATGGCAATAGTTTGCTTGACATCGCCTGCGGACAGGGTGTCCTCAGCAGGCAAATCCCCAAAAATATGACATACGTCGGGCTAGATGCAGCAGCCAATTTAATTGCATCGGCTAAACAGCAAACTCAGAATCCGCATCACCGTTTTTTACTTGCTGACGCCACTAAAGATTTTCCATTAAAAAAAGATGAGCGCTTCACCCATGGAACTATCATTCTCGCCATCCAGAATATCGAAGATCCGCTAAAAGTTTTTAAAAACGCTGCCAAACATTTGGTCGAGGGAGCACCATTAGCCATTGTCATGAATCACCCATGCTTCCGCATTCCTCGGCAAACATCGTGGAAAGTGGACCAGGAAAATAAAATCCAGTACCGGAGGATCGATAGGTATATGACCGATTTGAAAATACCTATCCAAACCCATCCCGGAAAAGGAAAAGCATCGACTCAGTCATGGTCATTCCATCATCCTCTTTCATCTTATACAAAATGGCTGAATGAGGCAGGCTTCACCATCGATCTCATCGAAGAATGGTGTTCAGATAAGGTCAGCGAAGGAGGGGCTGCTAAAATGGAAAATCGCAGCCGCGAAGAGATTCCCTTGTTTATGACAATTGTTGCTAAAAAAAGATAGAATTTGGATCAAGCTGAGGCTGCGTTTGCAAGCAGAAGTCTTTCTCAGCCCCTTACTGCAATGCCGCCTCGGCGGCTTCTTTAATAGTCTCACTTAATGTCGGATGGGCATTGGGTGCGCTGGCAAGGTCTGAAACGGAAGCCCTCTTCTGGATAGCGATCATCCCTTCGGCGATTAACTCTGAGGCGTGGGGTCCAATAATATGCATTCCCAATAGTTTTCCAGATTTTTTTTCGCCGACGATTTTGACAAAGCCCTCGGTTTCATCAAGGCAACGTGCCCGTCCACTCGATTTAAAATAAGAAGTGCCGATGAAAACAGTTAGGCCGAGTTCCCTGGCTTCGGCTTCTGTCATACCGACCGTGGCGATTTCAGGATTAGTGTAGACCACATTTGGAATAGTTAAATAATCGACTTCGCTTGGCATGCCTTTGATTGACTCCACAACAGCCACACCTTCTGCAGAAGCGCGGTGGGCTAACATAGGGCCATCGATTAAATCACCAATGGCAAAAATGTGAGACGTTGATGTTTTAAATGATCCATCGACTAAAATAAACCCTTTTTTATCCATCTGGATGTCTACTTTGTCCAGTCCTAGCCCTTGTGAATAAGGCCTCCGTCCGATGGAGACTAAAACCACATCACTGCTCAGATTTTGCATCTTGTTTTCTTGCTGGACAGTCAAGATCACTTCATTCGATTGGACTACGGATGTGACGACCTGAGAAGAAAGCATGAATTCAATGCCCTGCTTTTGAAGCGATCTATACAGTTGTTTTGAAAGTGCTGGGTCTATGGTTGGGCAGATCATGTTCAACATTTCCACCACTTTAACCGAGCAACCGAGCCTACGATAAACGGAAGCTAGCTCAACGCCAATGATGCCTCCTCCTATGATGGTCATCGTTTCCGGAACTTTGTTCAACGACAAAGCACCTGTAGAAGAAACGACTTGTCTTTCATCGAATTTTAATCCTGGCAGAGCAATAGAATCTGATCCGGTCGCTAAAATAAAGTAATCGGCTTCGATAATCTCATTGTTAACTTGCAATTGATGAGGTCCGACAAAGCTGGCGACTCCTTTCTTATAATTGACGTTGTAGCTTTTAAAAAGACTTGAAACACCATCAACAAGACCTTTTACGATCTCATTTTTCCTTTTCATCATTTGTAAAAAATCAATGCCAATATCACTAACAACAATGCCATTATTCCTGGCATCTTTTTTAATGCGCGCTAAAAGCTCCGTTGAAGAAAGCAGGGCCTTTGAAGGGATGCAGCCTATGTTAAGACAAGTGCCGCCTGGTGTTTCCCTTTTATCGATGCACACGGTTTTGAATCCAAGCTGGGCTGCGCGAATCGCTGCGACATATCCGCCGGGTCCTGCTCCGATAACTGCTATTTGAAATTTTTCTGTCATATTAGATATTCAGTAGTAAACGGTTTGGGTCTTCCAGGATATTTTTTACATGGACGAGGAATTGCACAGAATCTTTCCCATCGACAATACGATGGTCATAACTCAGAGCTAGATACATCATGGGGCGGATGACAATTTGGTCGTTGAGAACGATGGGACGTTTTTCAATTTTGTGCATTCCCAAGATACCACTCTGGGGTGGATTCAAAATCGGGGTTGAAAGGAGAGATCCATAAACACCTCCATTGGTAATGGTGAACCCTCCATTTTGCATGTCATCAATAGTCACGGTCCCGTCTTTAGCTTTTTTGGCAAGGAGATCAATAGCCAGCTCTATGTCAGCAAAACTAAGCATTTCAGTATCTTTCAGTACAGGGACAAAGGTTCCTTTTTCGGTGCCGACAGCGATGCCGATATTATAATAATCACGACGCACAATATCATCGCCATCGATGTAGGAGTTAATATCCGGGAAAGATTTTAAAGCTGAAGTGACTGCTTCAACGAAGAAAGACATGTAACCCAGTTTAGTTCCATGTTTTTTAGTGAAAGCCTCCTGGTATTTTTCACGAAGGAATATCACCTGGCTCATATCAACTTCATTGAAGGTAGTCAACATAGCAGTCGTTTCGAGGGCTTCGATCATCCTTTTGGCGATGACCTTTCTGATTTTCGTCATGGGGCGGCGAGTCTCACGCTCTTTTGATGGCGCCGTAGCAACGACTACCGGTTTTTCCGCTTTAATTTTTTCTGGAGCCGCTGTCTCTTTCAATTCAGCTATAAAACTTTCTTTTGTTTTTCTAACTGCACCTTCCAGAACAGGTTGTGGCTGGTCAACTTCTTTTTTCACCACTGTAGGTTTTTCTTCTTTTTTCTCAATGCTAGCTGCACCTTCTGTATCCACAGAACCTATTTGTTGGCCAATTTTGACTGTATCCCCTGTCTTAACAGTGATCAAAACCGTGCCTTCTTTGGGAGCATATAAAATCTGATTAACCTTGTCGGTCTCTAACTCAAGCAGCTCGGCATCGACTTCGACACGCTGACCATTTTTAACAAAAATGGTACCGATAACAGCTTCGGTGATGGACTCTCCCATATTTGGAATTTTAATGTCTATTCTCATTGAAAAACCTGTTTAAGTATAAGATCATGTTCTTGTTCATGAAGGGCATGCAAGCCAGTTGCCGGCGTTGCGCTCACATTTCTTCCTACGTACCTGAGCGGCATTTTCTCTGACAGCAATCTGTTCAGAACCGGGTTCATATAGTTCCATGCACCCATGTTAGAATGCTCTTCTTGCGCCCATACACACTCTTTTGCAGAACTATATTTATTGATAAGCTCTTGCAACTTTTCAGTATACAAAGGATATAACTGCTCGATCCGGACGATGGCAATATCGTCGGTCTTCCTATGCGCTATCAGATCGTAGTAGATTTTACCGCTGCACAGCACCAACCGGCGGACTGTCTTTGGTTGAGCTGGATCATCCAAAATCTCATGGAAGGCACCGTTGGACAATTCCTCGATAGGGCTTACACAGGCCGGCAAGCGCAGAATGGCTTTCGGGGTAAAGACGATCAAGGGTTTGATCAAAGATCGGTTCAGCTGCCTGCGCAGTAAATGAAAAAACTGAGCCGGAGTCGTCGGGTTGACGATCTGCATGTTATCATGTCCAGCTAAAGTGAGAAATCGCTCGATGCGACCAGATGAGTGCTCGGGTCCCTGCCCCTCATAGCCATGCGGTAAAAAGAGTGTAATACCCGACTTTTGCCCCCATTTCTGCTCTCCACTAGCGATATATTGATCGATGATAACTTGTGCACCATTGCCGAAATCGCCGAACTGAGCCTCCCAAATGGTTAATCCATGAGGACATGAGACGCTGTATCCATATTCAAATGCCAGGACACCCATCTCAGACAGTGGTGAATTAATCACTTCAAAACGCGCTTGACCCGCTTTCAGATGAGCCAATGGGAAATACTCTTGTGAAGTTTCCTGGTCTATCCAAACAGCATGACGATGGCTGAAGGTACCTCTGGCGCTATCCTGACCAGAAAGACGCACTGGCTTTTCTTCCATCAACAATGAAGCATAAGCTAGAAACTCGCCCATAGCCCAATTAATCGGCTTTTTGTTTTCAACCATTTTGCAGTGCTCTGCGATTAAACTTGACAATTTAGGGTGGAGTAAAAAGCCTTCTGGAACAGAACTGAATTGTTTTACTGCAAAAAGCAACTGATCATATGGGATGCCTGTCTTAACTTGCTGAAATAACATTTCGTCATTCGGAACGAACATCAAATCTGTCTTTTTGCTTTCCTCCTTTTCACTAATTTCTGAATGGGCATCCTGGAGCATCTTGCGGAAATCTTGTTCCATCTTCTCGAAGTCGGGCTGAGAACCAAAGCCTTCTTTGATCAGTTGCTCTTTGTAAATCGCTCTAATCGGTTTTTTCTTTTTAATAGTTTTGTATTGAACTGGCTGCGTGTATGCCGGCTCGTCACTTTCGTTATGGCCGTATTTGCGGTAACAGTTAAGCTCGATAAAGACATCGCAATGAAAACGGCACCGGATCTCGTAAGCAAGCAAGGCTATGTGGACGCATCTCTCTGGGTCTTCGGCGTTAACATGGAAAACAGGAATACCGAAAGCTCGCGCAATGTCAGTACAATAATGTGTGGAGCGCATATCCCGCGGGATGGTAGTGAATCCGATCTGATTATTAATCACAATATGGACAGTCCCGCCTGTCGTATAGCCTGGCAATTTACTGAGCTGAAGGGTTTCGTAGACTACTCCCTGACCTGATATAGCTGCATCGCCATGGATCAAAATCGGTAGGATCTTATTTCTATCTTTTTCATCCCCTATCAAGAACTGTTTTGCGTGTGTTTGACCTTCCACAACCGAATCGACCGACTCCAGATGGCTTGGATTGGGACTTAGCGTCAATCTTATACTGCCTCCCTGTTCCTCACGAAGATAGTTTCCAACGAATCCTTTGTGATACTTGACATCGCCTGTCCCTTCGATCCCTTCCATTGAATGGATGTCGGTAAACTCTTTTAATACAGCTTGAATGGATTTATTGAGAATGTTGGTTATAACATTCAGTCTGCCCCTGTGGGCCATGCCAATAACAGCTTCTTGAAGGCCTTGTTCGCCACCTTCTTCCAGTATCAGCGCCAGCATCGGAATAAGGGTCTCTGCCCCCTCTAAAGAAAAACGCTTTTGCCCGACAAATTTAGTATGAAGAAATGTTTCAAAAAGCTCCGACCGGTTCAAATATTCCATGATCAGCGTTTTCTGCTTAACAGTCAGCTCATGATCAAAAAAGGCCCCTTCAATACGTGACTGCAACCATCTTTCCATCTCAGGCTCTACAATGCCCACGTATTCAAATCCTATGGTACCGCAATAAATTTCCTTTAACCGCACTAAAATCTTCGACAAGGGTGCTGTGGGTTCGGGTAGCAGGCCGCAAGTCGGATATACCTTATTCAAATCGGTAAATCCATAGTTTTGATAATTGAGAGAAGGGATCTCCTTAGGTTCTTCGCCGGACAATGGATTGACACGGGCCATAATGAAACCATCTCGCCGAAAAGCTGCAATCAACAGATCAATCCGACATTCTCCCGAATTCCCTGTCGGGAGCACCGACAATGAGGTGGAAACATCCAGGGATTGAAAATAGCGCTGCCAGCTAGGATCTAGCTGCTTTGGATCTTTTTGGTATTGCTCAAATAAACTTTCAAGGAGAGGTAGGTTGTCCATTTCCCCTTCAGGTGCTGCTTTCATCTTGTCTCATTTCAATAATATTCTATCCGCATATTTATCCTAGCAGTAATTATTTTGCAATACATCCAATTTTATTATTTGATACTTTAGTCTCTATCGATTAACATTTCTAGATTGTAAGTAATCCTACAGTCCCGCTAGGGACGCTATATGTATAGCCCATAGTGTAGCCCTGGAAGGGTATACTATGGGCTATGCATATGCCGTCCCTATCGGGACTAAGGGCATAAGCTCCAAAATATGAAGACACAAAAACACAGAGATGAAGACCCATTTTATTAATTTTTTATCTTTTTCGAAATCCGAGTTTCGAATTCCGAATTTTCTCTGTGCTTCTCTGTTCCTCTGTGCCTCTGTGTTTAATTTTCTGGCGTCTCCCCTTCTACTCATCTCTCTTGCTTCATGCAACACACTGAAAACTTCAACCACTTCATGGCAGACGTTTACTGCACGCGACGACAGCATCACACTAGAACGCCAATTTCTTTACCGTGCAATGGTACCGGACGGATGGGTACGCAAGGATCCCCCCAAAGATGAATCAATTGCCGACACCATGAAACCAATCGTCGAATTTACGATTGCCCGGGAAATACGCCTTACTGTTCACACTTTCCCTATCTCAGATAAAAGAATTCCACCGAGAGCGCAAATAGCCCGCTGGCAACGGCAATTTGAACATCTCGACCCACAATACTCAACCATTTCAGTCCAATCACATGACGGCTTTGCAGGATTATTCCTCGAAGCTGAGGGTTTGTTGCAAGGGAAAGAGACGATGATGCTAGGCTGGAGCATGCTGCTTGCAAAAGAATACGACAACTTACTGCTTCGCGCAGACTTGAAACGGGCCGACTACACTATTAAAGCTATCGGGCCAACCGATTTGATATTACACCATAAAAAAGAAATTGTCCATTTTGCAAATAGCTTTGAACTCATTGATGAACTGACGGCTCCATTATGAAAGCCATTTTCCATTTTTTAGGTAGCATCTACTTTGCCATTATTTTAATCGCCGTTGCGGCCGCTTCAGTCATCGCCGGCACTTTCATGGAAAGTTATTCTGGATCTCACCTATTTGCCTCCTCATGGACTTATGGACATCCTTTATTTGCTATTTTATTAGGGCTCTTCTTTATAAATATCCTTTTCTCCGCCTTGCGGCGCTGGCCCTTTAAGTTAAAACACATTCCTTTCTTAATCACCCATCTTGGACTCTTAATGATCATTGCCGGCACTATCATTAAAAACAGAATAGGCGTCCAGGGTAACCTTACCATCTGGGAAGGGAGCAGCGGTCAAAAAGTTTTGCTGCCAAATACTTATGCACTCTCTGTTGAAAAGCATGACGGACAAAAAGGTGAAATCGCCCTCAGCTCGCTTGAGCCTTGGCAGACACACTTTATTAAAGACTTAAAAGTCAAAATCGTTGGAATGGCACCTCATGTGACTGAAAAGTGGGAAACGTGGATCAAAGGGAAACAAGCCCTCATTACCGGCATCCCCCCGTTGCCTGTTTCTGAATGGAATCCTTCTGTATCACTTCCTGAGCCTCTACTAATTCCCATTTCAAAGGAACAGATCTGGCATGTGTTGGCAATCAAGACCGACCAAATCGAACCATTGATTCAAAACAATAAAGTAAAAAGGGAATATCCTCTCCTCATCATAGCCGAAATTGCAGGCGGTACCTCTCTATACTTGTTTGACAAGCAAGGAAATATGCATCACGAGCAATTCGGTGATGCCCGATTTAAAAATCTGGTCTCCTACGATAACGGATTCGGCGGATATGCGGTGACAACATCACTGCCCGATCCGAATATCGATCAAGAACAAAAAGACTGCGCCTATCTTTGTAAACAGTTGCGCGAGGCAATGGCAAAGAATCCATCATTAGCACCCCCGCTGGCGCTATTCAAACAAGCAAGCGACAAAAACAATGCCGATTTCATCGAACCGTTTGTCAATTTCCTGGTTTTGTGGAATCACGACGGCCGTCTTCTATTTTCACCCGACTCACTGCCGAAACCACTGGATACCATCATCCCTAATTTGGAAATTGCACCTGCTGACCAAAAGGCATTGCAATGGATTGCGTTATTGTTCGACAGATTAGAAGAGCCACTCAAGAACGGTGAAGACCTGTCTGAATACTTAAAGCAAAATCGCTGGCCTTTCAGCGACATCCCCAATGACACAACAGCTTTAACCGTCCTCGCACAGCAAATCTATGCTGTCAGCAATGATTTGCCGGAATTAGAACAGGAAAATAATAAAGCCAAACTCCTTTCAGCCTATCTCAAAACCTATGGCATAGACTACCCGTCCATTAAAGTTCAAAACGACGATCAAGCCATGATCACTTTAGAGGCACCTTTGACGGTACGCTATCAACAAAGCGAACCATCAAACAAATACGAAGATAATCATCCTGCCATCATCATTGAAGCACAGTCAGGAACGGAAAAAGAAATCTTCGCCCTAGCTTACGATCCTTCTGCAATGGGCTTCAAATGGCCTATCCTGAAAGGACAGTATCTGATCCGCCTCCAGCCGCAAAGCATATCCATCCCATACAAAATCAGGCTTAAGCAAGCACGCCAGATCAACTATCCTCAAACACAGCAACCCTATAGCTATGAAGCCGATATTGTCATCGATGGAACGCCGAAGACTCTCAGCATGAACCAGGTTCATGAAACCTGGGACGGCTACCGCTTATACCTTGCCGGCATGAGCCCCTATTCCGAGAACTCTGTCCGCAGCGCGCATATCATCGTCAACCACGACCCGGCCAAGTATATTTTTACGTATCCCGGGGCAGGACTAGTCGCGCTCGGCATCATTCTGCTCTTCTGGCTGCAGCCATACAAGCGTCGCTATTCAAAATAGTCTCCTAAAGATTAAACACAGAGGCACGGAGTTCACAGAGCTCTCCGCTATCGCTCCGAGCTATGTCTATCTTCGTGTCTTCGTGTTTAATTTAGTTTGTGGTCCTGCGTGGCACCTTTGCGTTCTTTGCGCCTTTGCGTTGAAATTTTAGCGTCACTTTGCAAGCAAACTGTACCACCCTTCTAGCTTAACATCTCTTCGAAGAAATTCTTCATGGCTGCCCAGGAACGGGCATTGGTTTTAGGTTCGTAGGCCATGCCTGTTTTGGGATCGTTGGCAATGGGGTTGGTAAAGGCATGGGCCGCCAGTCCATAGATATTGATTTCCCAGTCGATGTTGGCTGCAGAGAGTTCCTTTTCCAATTTATCAAGATCGGCATTGGACACTAATGGATCTTTATATCCATGCAAAGCCAGGAATGCCCCTTTTATATCTTTTGCAATGGGAACTGTTTTGGCTTTATTCCCACCCATCTGATCAGCTAATGCACCATGGAAACTGACACACCCCTTCACCGGAGCCCCGCTTCTAAGCAATTCAAGGACCCCTAAGCCTCCAAAGCAAAATCCAATCGCGCCCATTTTGGATTTATCCACTTCATGCCGGCTAATAAGTTGATCAAAAGCTGCCCTGATCCGCTTTTGCAATTCAGCGCGATCCTTAAAGAGAGGCGTCATCCAAGCACCAGCTTCAAGTGGATTGGTGGTCACTTTTGCATCCCCATACATGTCCGCAACAAAAGCAATATAGCCAAGCGCTGCCAACGCCCGTGCCTTTTCGCAGGCAAAATCGTCCCGGCCCCAGAAGGCTGGCGCCACTAAAACAGCCGGCCAGGGGTGCTGGTAGGTCACGTTCGGAAGGACCAAATACCCCTTAAATATTTTAGAGTCAATAGTATAGGTAATTTCTTCATGACGCATACATACCTCGCCTTTTTATCTGATATATAAATAATCAGATTATTCAAGTCAAAGGTATAAAATAGTTGTTATTTTCTCAGGCGGGACATAATCTAACGATCATGAAGAATTTTTGCATCGCTCTATTTTGTTTAATAATATCTCTGTGTTCAGCTTCTTCGGAAACCGATTTTCCGGTTTTGTATAAGGGCCGTTTTCGCCCAGCAGAAGCTTACGCACGGTTGTGGCTGTATGACCTTCATCATGCCCAGTCAATCAAGGGGAAAGATTCAGGCAATGCTTTAGATTTTCTCTGGAAGCTCCATTTCTCAGGCCATGAGCAGTTTGATGCCATTCCTCTCTTCTGGATCGGCTCCGCTAAAATCAAATCGCTGCTCAATATTGAAAAAAAGCAGAATCGCTTCAGCTATATTGAACTCGCCTACATCAATCAAATAGATACATCAAATCTTTCAAAGAAAGATCTCGATGAAGTAGCACACTTAAAATTTGTCCTCAAGCAATATGAAGACACTGCAAATCTTTTTGTTGCCATTCCCACTCGACGTTCTAATCACGAATGGATTCCGCTAAATTCTCTTAACGAACATACCAAAAATTATTCTGCTTATTCCAATGAGCAATATCAGCATATCAGAAACAACTACCTTGCCTGGATGCAAGATCCAAATAACAACAGCCTAAAACACCAAACTACCGATTCGCTACTATCAGCTTATAGCACTATTGCTGGCTTGGTTTATCAGGAGGCTCACGGAAAAGCACTCTATTATCCAACTCTTACACAACTTAGATTGGAGACGTGGTATTATCAATTCCCTGCGATTTGGATTTTGATCCTCTTTTATGCCATCACAGCCCTTTTGCTGATTGGCTCTTTCAGTCAACCGGCTCTAGTACTTCTTTGGATCACCTTCATCTTGCATACGGCCTTGTTGGGAATGCGATGTTATATTTTAGGGCGGCCGCCTGTTTCCAATATGTCTGAAACAGTGATTTATGTCCCTTGGGTTGCTGTGCTGGTCAGCCTTGTTCTTAATAAATTCCACAAGAATCATCTCATTCTCATCGCTTCAAGTGCAATTTCGATCATCCTCCTGATTATCCTGGAAATCACCGATATGGACAACAGCCTCGATCAGGTCCAGGCCGTCCTTGATTCACAGTTTTGGCTGATGATCCATGTTCTCATGATTGTCGGGAGTTACGGCATTTTCTTCTTGGGAGCTATCCTGGGTCATATTTATCTCTTTTCTTATTTGTATCATCGGAAAGAAACATGTGCGATGAAGTCTTTGTCTCAACTGATATTGCAATCGATGTATCTTGGGACTGCCCTTCTCATTCCTGGAACAATCCTCGGAGGCATCTGGGCGGCTGAAAGCTGGGGCCGCTTCTGGGACTGGGATCCCAAAGAATCGTGGGCGTTTATTTCCAGCTGCTTCTACTTGATCTGCATCCATGCCTACCGGTTCAATAAAATCGGATCATTTGGACTGGCGATCGGATCTGTCACCGGATCGCTGGCCATCAGTTTCACTTGGTACGGAGTGAATTACATTTTAGGAACCGGCCTGCACAGCTACGGTTTCGGCAACGGTGGAGAAATTTACTACTACGTTTTCGTGGTAGCTGAGTTGATTATCATTGTCACTTCCTTGATTACACACCAAGGACAACAAAGTCACAAAAAATTTACAGGTTAAGCTGCTGGATCTTAAAGAGTAACTTCTCAAAAACTCATGGCGCGATAGATTTGCAGCTGAAAAGACCATCGAATTGCTCTTCGATTAGCTTTCGCAATTCTTGGCTTGGCATTTTTTTATATTCTTTCAGTTGTTCGTAGAGATTCCAGATAGCATCTCGAATACCATTGATCAAATCTTTCTCATCCTCGGTCAGAGATCAGAAAAAAGATATTTTCCCTTATTTGGATACTAAATATACATTTTATTCTGCACCCTGTTGCGATGGGGAGATGAACGGCATCTTTTATCGGACTAATCGCTTTGAACTTGTTTATGTCACCAAAGGGATAACAGTCTTAGTCCATGCGGTTCAGCCAGGGACAGTGACGGGATATTTTCCCTCAGATCATTTTCCGGTCCTGATTGACTGCCTGGTAGAAATTAATCCCACTATGTGATACATTGAATATCAAGGAATTAGAGAAATTTCAAATAATCGAATAAAAGGCTTTATTTAAATTACCTATTTGAATTATCAAAAAAACACCTTGAAAAAAAGTTAATAAAACGTCTAGGATGCTCCAACAATTACCGTGGATTTACCATGAAGCATGTAAAAAGCGAAAGGCTGAAAAAGCTCGAAACCGAACTTAATGACCTAGAACAATGGCTTAAGCTCGGTCTTGTCCCCAAAAAGGACGTTGAAAAACATAAAGAAGAGATCGTTGCTGTCAGGGAAAAAATTGAAGAAGAAAAAGAAAGGCTTCAATTCCTGAAAGAAAGCGGCGAATCAGAAGAATATGTCCCACCTAAGCGGGTGCCAGCCAGAACAGGTTATAACGAAATGCCTACCATTCCCGATATTGACATCGGCGAAACCATGGGCGGCGGTGATACCAGCTTCGAAATGGAAACAGACAACATTGATGCAGATAATACTGCTGAAGAGCGTGAAGAAGGCGCCGGAGAAGAAGAAGCTGCCGAGAAGGAAGAGGAAGAGGAAGAAGATGAGTCTTACTTCAGCGACCGGAACCGTTGGCGCCGTGGCGGTATCGTAGATCCAGATGCTAACGACTGGTAATAATATACCCCACGCGCCTAGATTTAGTACATCCAGGCACGTGGGGTATAACGATGTCAGCCTCTATTTTCACATCCCCTTCTGCACTCGCAAATGCGATTACTGCCATTTCTATGTCCTTCCTGATCAGGAAAGACTCAAAAAAAATCTTCAGGAAGGGTTTCAATTAGAATGGGCGCGCATGCTGCCGCTCCTACAAGGCAAATCAATCAAGACGATCTACTTTGGCGGGGGAACACCCTCTTTGTTTGGTCCTGATAGAATCAATCAAGTCATCGAACTGATTAAATTAAATTTTTATTTGTCTGATATAGAAATTACCCTTGAGGCTAATCCGGAAAACATCGACCTTCCCCTGATGCATGCGTATGCCCAGGCCGGCATCAACCGTGTCAGTATCGGCATCCAGACCCTTGATCCGGACTTGCTTCCCCTCCTCGGTAGACTGCATACCCCTAACAAAGCGCTGCAGTCCATAGAAACCACCTATCAGGCCGGCATTGAGAATATCTCGATCGATTTGATGTACGACTTACCGAGCCAGACTTTGCATCACTGGGAGCAAACCCTAAAACAAGTAGCACCGCTTCCCATTACCCACTTGTCTCTTTACAACCTCACGATTGAGCCTCACACTCTCTTTTTCAAAAGACAGGAGGAATTAAAGAAATCCATCCCCAATGAAGAAACCAGTTTAAAAATGTATGAAAAAGCAGTTGAACACCTCGAAGGAATGGGACTCAAGCAATACGAAATCTCTGCGTTTGCCAAGGAAGGATTTTATTCCAAGCACAATACCGGCTACTGGACTGGCCGTCAGTTCCTTGGATTCGGCCCTTCAGCCTTCAGCTATTGGGAAGGATCCCGCTTCCGCAATGT
>JABDDC010000012.1:0-276 GCA_013287815.1 Chlamydiota bacterium | reverse complement strand
GGTCGATGTTTTCCGGATTAGCCAACCTGAATAAATATCTTGAAGCTTTAAGATCGGACCGCTCACCTGTCGACTTCACCGAAAAGCTTGATCCCGACGCCCACCTGCGCGAGCTGCTCATCATCCAGCTGAGACTGATGTCTGGAGTCGATATGACCCCTTTCAGCAATATCAATTTGCCACAAATTCAAAATCTAATCGACCAAGACTTTCTCCAATTCAATAATAATACTCTCAGACTCTCCAAAAAAGGTGTCCTATTCTATGACACTGTCG
>JABDDC010000011.1 GCA_013287815.1 Chlamydiota bacterium | reverse complement strand
ACTTTGGTATTCCCTTGCACCTTTGCCATTGCTTACTACAAATACAAAGATGTGAAGCAAATCAATGAAATCGTTGACAGCGTGGTTTGGCTGAAAGTGGACATGGCTTACCATCAATTAAATGAAAACGAAAAAGCTTTGAAGGCCAGGCAGAATGATCTCATTGAATATCTGCTGATTAAAGCGCAAGACACTGAAATGATCGATCTGACCGAAATTGAGCGCTTCCAAAAGGCTTTTTATCTACTGGAACCCCAATCGCAAATAACATTTTTCACGAAATGTACCTCAAATCAGCTTTTCAACAAGGTGATCGATTTAATTCCCAGAGATCTATCATCGCTACACTTTACTACCCATCATGAAAGTTCCTGGCTGGATGATTTGTTTCCGGACGTATTCGTTAAGAGAAAAAGTCCTATATGGGAAGGATGGAAAAATAGCAAAATGCTATTGGAAAAACTCCATGAATTTACCGAGCTTAAAACACTTAGCCTTCAACTTGAAGAAATTGGTTATTTTGGCCCAAATGCTACTGCCCATCTGCAAAATATGGTTAAATTTCCGGGAAGTAGTGGTTCTGGAGCCGAAAGAATGAAGTATGATCATAGTGGAGGATTGATGTTTTGCAAAGATAATGACACATTTTATATAGAGATAACTAATGCTCCAGTGATGAATACCATCGAGTTTATTGCCAAATTTGCTGCAAATCGTCCAGAGCTAAACTATTCCGTTGATTTTCACAACATCGGCATAGCAAGATATAATACCGAACACCACATCAAATTTCACGGTCTTGATTTTCCAGATGTGGGACCTGAAAGCTATAGTACTACCCTGCTTAAATATTTTCAGATGCAATGAGAAGCGCTCCCTGACCCGTTTAATGGTTGATCTCCGGTTGACACCCAAAATCAAGGTGTGCTAGAGTCGAGCTATGAACTCACCCTCATTCCCAGAGACTTTGCTCGACTTTTAAAATACTTTTCCCAACGAATCTGCTTGTGTCGCATATCTAGAAAAGCTACGTTGGCCAGATGGATTCGTCTGTCAACGATGTGGTTTAGCTGGAGAGCCTTATCGTTTTGCAAAGCGAATCACCGTTTTGCGTTGTAGAAGCTGTGGTGCTGACAATCGTCTTACTGCCGGCACGGTAATGCAAGACTCCAGAATGCCTCTACAAACTTGGTTTTGGGCTGCCTACTTGGTAACAAGTTATACGCCTGGGATTTCTGCGACTCAATTTCAACGCCAGCTTGGACTTAATCGGTACGAAACGGCATTCCAGATGCTCCACAAGTTGAGGATTGCAACAGTAAGACCGGACCGAGATTTAATTGGATCAGACGGTCATGTAGAGGTGGACGAAGCATTTGTCGGCGGAAAAACACGTGGTGAAGGGCATGGCATGACTCATAAAGTTTTAGTTGGAGCTGCCGTTGAGGTTCGAACTCTTGATAAACACCGTAGAAATGTGAGAGAAAAGTATACGCCGGCAGACTTAGGCTTGCTATAATCACTGATAGGAAGAAAGCCACTCTTGATAAGTTTGTTAGGGAATCTGTGTTAACTGGAAGCCGAGTGATTACTGATGGCTGGTATGGTTATGATAACCTCAAGGCTCTTGGCTATGATCATCAACCGACAGTAATTAGAGGTGATCACGAAAAAATAGATGCTGTCTTACCAATGGTCATCCTGCTCTTGGGCGTGCCTCGAACCCAATCAGCAAATTTTGTGCATGACCAATAATTTGATCCCATAGCTTATATCACCAAAATACCTTAATCTTCTTGTGAGGGAGTGCGTCGTCGACGTAAAATAAAAAATATGATAACAGGGATTATTAATAGCCAACCTCCTGTGGTTACCATAAGCAATAAGAACATGAAAAACACAATAACTGCCAAGTCCAAAAAATGAATGGTACTAGAGATGAAGTTTTTTATTCCTTTAGTAGCTTTCTTAAATAGAGTTGGTGGAGGTGTGTTTTCAAAGGTCTTTTGAGCTTCTTGGTAAGATTCTTGTGCATAGACGACTCTATCGTGCATATTGGAATCTTTAGCATCTGGAATGTGATGATAATAGGTAATGATATCATCACTAAGTACAACGCTCTCCATGCTTTCATCGTAGTAAGGCACGTCTCCAACAAAATATTTTTCTTTTCTAAAAAGCATACGCAACTTCAATCGGCGTGCTGGAAATGGATATTCCTCTAGATAGGGTCTAAGTGCTTCACTATCGTTGAGAGTATTAAGTAAATCTTCAGCTATTAGCAAAATGAGTTCTCTGGCTTCTCGGTTGTCGACGGAATGAAGGTATGTGCATTTAGTTCGAATTTCCAAGATGTTGGGTGTAGGTTTTCCAGCTACCATCCATCCGCTGGAACGAAAGCGCAAGCCATATTTTTTTTTCATCTCTGTTTCAAAAGAAGCTAGAATTTGAATTAGTTCATCTTCAAAACCCGCAGTCTGGTGAATAGCCGGATTTGTGATGGCTGTTGCAGCGTGAAGTTTGGTAGCATCTTCAAAAGACTCTTCAATGCGAGTATAGACCGAATTATCATGAGTTGAAAAGTCGCCAAATGGGTCTGTTGAGGTATATTGAAAATATAATTTTTTAACACTATTTGTATCTTCCTTGGAGTGATAGGAGTAAACGCTATCGATGCTACCATCGTCATAACTCCAATTGTGTAAATAGGCAAATTGAATATTCACTCCCATGGTATCAGGAGTTAAAGACAATTTGTTAAGATAGGAAAGCATTATTGGATCTTCCCTAATTGCTAGGGAAAGTTTGTGTATTAGAACTAATACAAGAGTTCTCGCCTCCTCAAGTGTCGCTCGACGATAAGCATAGAACTCGGGTTGATCGTTAGAAAAATTATGTACAAAACCACCCTCTACCCACTTTAGATTGAATTCGCTTTCTATTTGCTTTCCAAAAGCTCTTTGAAATTCCTTGATATGGTTTTTGTATTGTGTTTCAGTGAGCCCTTCATATGTGTCAAATTGACTTTCTTCACAACAAGCAGGACAAGAGCTTGTTATCAACACAATGACAACAAGAACAATCCTTTTAGAAAATGTAGCTATATGATTGGTGATATCCATTAAGGGATCGCTTTTTGATATTTTTTTATGACTTGTTGAATCACTTTTTGATAACACTCGCTGTCTAATCTATGCTTGAATTTAGAGTCTGGATCAGGATCTAAAATTGTCAGATTGCTAATTTTAGAAAATTCATTTTCGTAATGTGTTGTACGTTGCTTAATATAATGTTCCATCACTTTCAGATTATTGGAATCTAGATGGAAAATAGCATCTTTGAATGCCAATCGAGCTATTATTTTTTCGTCATTTAATCCTTCTTTATAGCCGTAGTAACGTTCTAGGGCTAATAACTGAAGATTTGGGGAACTAAAACGACACACAAAATCAGCAGCGCTAGCATAGTTGTGAGAGTCAGGATGACATTTTCCGGGTGGAATGAAAGATCCTCCGTCAAATGTAAAAATGCGGAGCTGTTTTCGTTCGTTCGGAGTGAGTAATTCTATAGCATGTTCGATAAAAATGGCCCCTTGACTATGCAAGAAAATGATCACCTGAGGTGAATCTGTTTTCTGTTTAGCAAGAGTTAGAAGATATTTCAGAAATTTTACAGTCCATGTGATGATGGGTGTATCAGCAGAGGTTTTTAGAATAATGCACAAAAGAAAATCTATAGGCCACCAAATCGTATCGTTAGGCATGGATAAAACTTGCTCTCCCTTCGCCGCTGTAGAAATTCGTTTCGCTGCTTCTAAAGCCTCGTCTTTAGTATTATCGATACCATTAATGAATGCCCATATACATTGACCTGGTTTATTCTCTCCAATGACTCTCACAAGAGGATCAATTTTACCTTCAGAGGGTGCTAATGCGAATTCATGTGCTTTAATATTCCAAATGCAATGACTTGGTCGTGAGCGTAGATGAATAGCTCCATTACGTTCATGAACGATGACACCATCCAGGCGATGCGATTGAATCCATTCAACGGCTTCTTTCTTTTGCAGACTTTTTGGGAGTGAATTTACCGCCTCAGGGCCACGCTCAACTATTAGTTGGATTAACGACATGTCATCGAAAGCGGAGATTTTCTCACTCTCTTCTGCACGTATATAAGCATCGATGAGGTGACGCATAGCAGGCTCATACATTTTGAGATCAATGTAGTCCCCGCTAGCCAGTTTCACTTCGTTGCGAACTTTTTCAAGTAGTGGAGTTCCAGTAAATCCGAGAAAGATGGCCTCCGGTAAAAGAGCTTTCATGGCATTATGCAAGTCGCCTGATTGGGTACGGTGGCACTCGTCAACAAATACATAAAAGTCACCCTTTGCCACAAAATTGGAAGGTAGAGCCTTTTTTATTTCATCAATATAACTCTTGATGTCTGTACCTTTTTCATCCTCATCCTTTCCGCCGAATTTATGGATCAATGAGCAAACAAGCCAAGGGGTCGTGTCATTCAAAATCGAAAGTAGATCAACGCCGCTCTTTGTACGATAAATTTCCTCTTTGACCCCTTTAAAGGTTTTTTCGATTTGATCGTCTAAATCAGTGCGGTCTGTGATGATAAGAACCCTGGCATCCGGTAGGTTTTCACGTATCCACTTTGCCAGCCATACCATCGTCAAGCTTTTGCCTGAACCCTGGGTGTGCCAAATAATGCCTCCTTCACGGCGTTTTAGATAATCCTGCGTTGCACGGATTCCAAAATACTGATTAGGTCGGCACACTTTTTTAATGCAGGCATCAAAGACGATGTAGTCGTGAATGAGCTCTAGGAATCGCACTTTGTTGCATACTTGGATAAGATGACGATCGAGAGCATTCTTTGTGGGACTTTCCTCTTTCCAGGTTAAGTAATATTTTTCTGGTGTTTCAATGGTACCATAGCGGAGACCTTCAGTATCATTCCCGGCCATTATCAACTGCATCGTCGAGAAAAAATGCTGAATAAAGATCGATTTTTGATTATCTAAGTTTTGACGGATTCCTTCAGAAACTGACACGGTAGATCGTTTAAGCTCAATAACACCTAAGGCTATGCCGTTGACGTATATAACGATATCGGGTCGCTTTGTATATGCTTTAGGGTCATTTCCTTTGACGGTTACTTCTTCAGCAATTGCAAAATGATTGTTTTCTGAAATCCCATAGACCGAGATACCGGTAGCAAGCCTAACTATGTCCGTGCGAAGAGAAGGTATAAATTGAATATATCCTTTAAACCCATCTGCAACGATACTTTTATTCCCACGCAGCAGAAAAGTGTGTAAACCTGCTACTATTTTTTTATTGTTGATGTTTAAAATCTCAACGCTTTTCCCGATCCCTTCATAATCTTCAGACGCATCTGCTATTACAAGATCTCCCTCTTCTAGAAAGGGTAGGTTTTTTATCTTTTGCAGCTCAATGTAAGGCATTGTTTTTTTGGAACAATCTAAAAACGGCGATGTGCCTCCATGAATATCTCCATAGTGTAAATATCCAATGTCACCATGTTCGGAAAGGTCACTTCTTGGATTATTCGCAGTGCTCAAAAACTGAAATATATCTCCTATACAATTCTTCTTCCACTCATCGCTAAATCCAGGGAGGCGTTGCGTGCCGGTAAGTAGCTGCTGCATTGCGGCCTGCTTGATATCGCGCTTCTTGGCAATAAGCTGATCGAGGTTAGTGATTAGTGAATCGATGTCGCTAAGGGAGGCTGCAATGGCTTGTTGCTGATCAAGGGGGGGGGATTAATATTTGTTTTTCTAATATATCACTACGAGACAATCCTGGAATTAATCCAGTAGCCGCAGATTCTAACAACGACATGTCAAAAAGTAAGGAGTAATAGACATAATTGTTATTCCAAGTAGAGGTGCGAATAGCCATTAACTGACGACTGATGCAGTATTCGCCATTCGCAAGAACCATGGTACCAGCGCCCGAGCCCTTGACTGTTATCAGAATATCATTTGAATGACAAATCGTTGTGGGTTTGTTAGTGAATTTAGTGTGTTTAATATAGCCATTTGGAAAGTCGGCAGGGCCGGTGATATAAGGTATTCCAGTTTCCTTCCCATGGCAATCTTGAGCTAAAACATGTTGGCCAGATAAAAGCTTGATATTTTCTTGAAGTTTTTTGATTTCCCAATCTTCTGGTATAAGTCCTAACTCAGTCAACTTATAGCCAGTAGGTGCTTCGAGACTCCCAGCCTCGCCATTGTCTATTTTTCTTGTTAGATCCTCTGCAATTATTAGCATAGTTTTCCTAAAACTCTAATTATTAGGTAATTGAATAATTTTCCCAAAGAAGGGCTATTTTTAAGAAATACTGCATGGGGTCTGCGCAAAAAATCCTGAAATCGTGTGCATGATGAACGTGTCATGTATAGAAAATTGGCATTTCGTATACATGATGAATGTCTCATGCACAAGAAATGCTGATTTTGTGTGCATGAGACACTCATCATGCACAATAAATCGACATTTCTTGTGCATGATGAGTCTGTCATGCCCAAATTTTGAATATTCTTGCTCATGAGACATCCTTATTTTCTGACCCCACATCGAGCAAAAGATTATATAACGCATCATTCATATAATAATTTTCCTTCCATTTTTTATGCTTGGAAAGCAGGCCAATTCGTACAAGTTCATCCAGATATTTCATTGCTGTATTGCGGGTTACTTGCAGCTCTTTCATCACGAACTCAATTTTAGTATAAGGATGTCGAAAAAGATTATTTAATAGATCTTGACTATAGATTTTGGGTAACTCTTCGCGCATCTTGTGTTTATAATTCTGCATAAGGTCTCTCATGCCCTGTATCAGACGTGTGGTTTGGCGCGACGTTTGTTCGATTCCTTTAAGAATATAGAGTACCCAGGCTTCCCATTCCTGCTGGTCGCGTACCGTCTGAAGCAACCGATAGTATTCACTCTTATTTTGATTAATGTAGCGAGAAAGATACATGTGGTTGCTTAAAATGAGGGCTTGATAAAACGTTATCTTTCCAGATTTCCGCTGTTGGACAGTGGTGTAGAATCATGTTCATTTTTGCAAGCGCAGCAGTCGCATTGTCATTTTCCTGACCATAGAGGGCAAGATTTAATCCGGTATTCGAGCGAGCCTCATCATGAGCCTTTAGAAGCAGAGAGCCTGACCCACAAGTAGGATCATAGATCGTTTGGTCAGCACTTTTTGCTGTATTAACTCCGATCACCTTGGCCATGATGCGCGATACTTCCGCAGGAGTATAAAATTGCCCCTTGCTTTTGCCTGACTCGGTTGCAAAGTGACGCATTAAGTATTCATAAGCGTCCCCTAAAATGTCATCACCATCGGAACGGTTATTGCGAAAGTCTAAGTCTGGCGTATTGAAGGTAGCTATGAGATCGGAAAGACGATCTACCATCTCCTTTCCTTTACCAAGTTTATCGGCATCATTGAAGTCAGCTACGTCAATTACCCCCTTTAACTCATTAGCTTCAGCGAGTTTGCCGATAATTTTGTTTAGCCTGTCTCCAATTTCTTTATCGCCTTTGAGTGCAACCATGTCAGAAAAACTACCACCTACTGGGACCTCAATTAGAGCGTCTTTTTGACCTGCATATCTGTCAGAGACGTATTTGACGAACAGCAAGACTAATACATAGTCTTTATATTGCGATGCGTCCATACCGCCGCGCAGTTGATCGCAACTTTTCCATAGAGAGCTATAGAGTTCAGATTTTTTAATTGCCATGAGTCGCTCCTACAAGGTCCTTTAATTTTTCTGATTTCCTGCACAAGAGATCTATCTGTTTTTTTGCCAACTTAGAGGGTTTAGTTTGTCCATTTTCCCACCGATTTACGCTTGTAAAGCTGACGCCTAGTTTTTGTGCGAGTTCTTCTTGGCTAAGTCCAAGTTTTTGCCTGAGGGTTTTGATTTTTTTGGGTAAATCATCATTACTGCTGTTATTCATAAAGGAACACTCCCTCCGTCGATTGTATCAAGGAAAAATATATAGCATTTGCTATATCAGAAGCAAGAGTGTAAATGTTTAAAGAAAAAGCTATTTAACTCCATACTCTCTTTCAAACTTCTGATATTCAGCATAATCTTCTGGCTGTATCATGCCGGCTAATAAAGAAAGACGGATGAGTTCTTGAGTACGAATGCTGCCAGAATAAAGTTTTTTAAAGAGATAGATTTTCTTAAGAGCAATGCTAGAAACACCATGTTTCCATGCGATGTTATTGGTAAATTTTTTATTCATATTCAATCTTCGTTGCATCCATTGATAAAATGTCTGCTTGCTGATTCCAACTTCTGCGCAAGCCTTTTCAACATTTACTTCTTTGCAGAAAACAGGAAGAGCTCTTATTTGTTTAAGCGATAAACCGTCAAATTTCGTCATGTTTTTTCATCTCCTCGTCAGGATGTATAAGGTCCAAAAGGTCCAGAAGTTACTTTTGAACCTTTTGGACCTCATTCCTAAGCATCTTTTTCAAAAACGTCCGGGTGCACCCAATATTTCGTTGTGGATCGGCCCCCTGTCCTTAAAACCTCACAGATTAAGTAGTGCTTTTCGATGAGAAAAGAAAGAACCTCCTCTACTTGTTCTGCATTAGCTAGCCCTGTCCAATGTTTTGCGTAATAAACGTCTCTTGCAGTAAATGGTTCTTGAATATCCCCTTGCCGTAATCGTTTAAGCAGATAGACGCCATCTTAAACCTCTGATGATGTTTTGGTTTAAGCGGCTGGCCGTGTTGGTAAAATTTATTTTTACTGCACCGTCATTGCACCGCGAGCGATAAATTTAGCTTGATTAAAGTATTTATTCAAGCTTAATCCCGCTCACAGCTATAGGAAAGGATTGCCTAAAGCCGGAGTCGAACCGACGACCTACGCGTTACGAATGCGTTGCTCTACCAACTGAGCTATTTAGGCTTATGGCTATATTCACCTTTTCAGTTTGAGTTCCAGTTGATTACAAGGCATTATTTGGTCCGATTTGCTCTTCGAGAATAGCCTCGGCTATTCATTTGCCGCAAAGCATACCATCTGATGTTTTTTGTCCTACCAAAATCCTAACCAAAAAGAACATAGATTTAAGAAATACGATTATAAAATTATAATTGTTTAAATTCAATGTGTTATAAATAGGCAGGTGAGAGTTGATGAACGGTGCAATTTATCATTGGATGTCTCCAATGCGAGCTTGAATGCCTGAGTGGCGTCTCCCTTGCTGCTGGATGGTTTTAATAAGAACCTGGTCGTTTGCATGAATATCGATGCTGTGACGGGCTCTTGTGATAGCCGTGTAGAGCATTTCGCGCCCTAACACTTCTGATCCTTCCGTCATCACCAAAACGACTTTATCAAATTCGCTACCCTGGCTCTTATGAACCGACAAACAATATGCATGTTCAAATTTTGGGAGAATGAGCGATGAGAGGCGACGCGGCTGTTCGCTAGGGTTGCGGGCAGGGAAAAGCGCATAATCCTCTAAACAGGGGCCTTTAAGAGGAAGCTTGCGCATCAAAACCCCAGTCTCACCATTGAACAAGTCCATTTTATAATCGTTCGTCACCACCATAATGGGAATGGCCATCCAGCCACTAGTTGGTGCATGCTTCACGATCTGTTGAAGGATTTGATGATTAAGAATTTCAATTCCAAAGTTTCCTTTACGCAGTGGTGACAATATTCTGATTTGATTGAATGAATTAAGAATTTCTGAAGGATCCAACTCCTGCTGCTTAAAAGAAGGAAAGGCATCTTTCATATTATCGACAAAAGACTTTTGTGAATTATTATCTAATTCAAATTTTTTTATTCCAGGCAGATCCAAACATGTCAACGCATCGTTTACATCGCCTTGGTTGACATGTCGTGCCAGCTTTAGAATGGATTGAAGATCGGTCCGCAAACAGGTTTTAAGCTCAGCATATGATATGAGCTTATTCGTCTTTGCCAATTGAATCAGATCATAAAATATGCTTCCTGCCTCAACTGAAGGGAGCTGGTATTGATCACCCAATAAAATGAGGCGTGATCCCGGCTTCAGGGCTTGCAGCAGATAGCCCATCATCTTCACATCAATCATCGAACTCTCATCAATGACAACGATATCTGCTGATAAGGGGATAAGGAAACTCTTTAGGGTGGAGTCGGCCGATTTTATTCCCAGGAGCAAATGAAGTGTTTTGGCCTGCAGCTTAGGAAGGTCTTCCAGCAGAGCAACGGCCTGTCCTAAACTCTTTTGTAAGTTGGCAGCAGCTTTGCCGGTAGGTGCAGCAAGCACGATTTGACAGTTTGTCCTTTGCTCCGGTGTAAGTCCATTCCATAAAACCTTGATGAGCTGGCCGGCTGTATAGGTCTTTCCAGTCCCTGGTCCGCCTGTGATTAAGGTCAGTGATGATCCCATGCACTTCATGATGGCTTCAGCCTGTTCTGCAAGCAGTTCTCCTTTTTGAGTCATAGCTGATACAGCAGCTTGAATGTTTTTTTTATCAAAACATAATTCAGACGGCATGGCCAAATGGGCCTTGAGATTTTCTAGCAACTGCGATTCTAAAATCCAGTGGCGCTGCAAATAAAAGAGATCTCGATGGACGCATAAGGGTTTATTCGAAGGAGTATCCAGTGAACAAAGTGTGGGTGGAATGTTCCTTGATCCATCAATGATAAATTGATTGATTGCACTTTTAGTCTGGTCTGAAAGGCAGTTTTCTTCCGATTCCCAAATGGAAGCAATATCAGGTTGCATTGAATCAGATCCAATCTTAACGCACAAGTGGCCCTTCTTTGCTGCCAGAAACAAATGACAAATAAAAACGGCTAGGTGTTGAGAAGCCTGCTTTTCCTGCTTGAGAAGCTGATGTGCCAGCGACAAGTCCAAATACGTAATGGTGCCCTGATTTAAAAGTTCATTTAAAAATGGCCAAGGGCTTTCTTTTTTGGACTTATAAAGCCACGGTGATTTTTGTTCCCGTTCGTAAAAGAGTGACTTGGCGAATCCTTGTCTTAACATATCATTAATTAATCCATTGATTGATAGCGTCGATGACTTCAGAGACATTTTTTGGAAGCTGTCCGGGATTGGACAGGCTTGGCCGGTACCTTTGCCAATTTATCTGCAAAGCAGCCAGCGTACTTGGATCAAACGAGATCGGCAGCTGATAAGACGTATTCCGATGGGCAAAGACAATATCCATAGTGGAACGGGTCTTCTCCTTATCCAAAACACCTGGATGAGTCACCATTGTCCAGAGATCATGAAAGTCCTTCATGCGAGTATTATCAGCATGTCGAAAGATCATTGTTTCTAACTTCTCGGCAAATACATATTCCATCGGATAGCATGCTAGAGGGATTTCTGTTTCAAACAAGGGACCTTTAGAATTGGATAGCAATTGAACACTTGTTTCCATCGGTTCTACACGATCTCCAAATCCCAGGTCGATAAAAAGGGAAAATTGGGTATTGCCAAAAGAAGCTTCGAGGCGGATTTGCGCCCCAGGATATTGCATATGGAATTGACTTAAGCTTTCCACTTTTACATTTTTAAATTCAAAACCGTCATCGACAGGAATGCTGATGATCTCCTTCATTGCCTGAGTAAGTGTTTCAACATCTTTGTGAAGGCTTTCAACAGAAAAATCCAAGTCTCTTGTCTCCCGTCCTATATTGAGCTGCCTAGCCAGGAGCGTCCCCCCTTTCAGGATAAAGTTTAAGCGGTATTTTGACCGGCATAAGCGAACAAGAAAGCGGTCGGTGATGAGATTTTGCCAGACAACAGCTGGAGAGAGATTCTTTTCTCTTGATATGATCTGGAGACGTTTTTTAATCGATTGTTCTATGGAAGTCATGTCGTTAAAGCCATCATATAAGGGGTGATATTAACCCGTAATTGTTTTGCATATTGTGATAACTTTACTAGATCGGCCTTTTGTGTGGGAGACCTAATATAGGCTTGCAGTGCTTTTATGGCAATTTCGTCGCTTAAAAAACGGAAGGCATCGACGACCGTCCTTTCTCTGTCGAATACTGAGATTTCAAACTCGCCAATTTTCATTTTAGTTTGCCCCAAAGAAATATTTCTCATTCTTACAATACGGACAAGATTTCTTATGGGCTTTTTCTGTTGATTCGGAATGGCAATCCAATATTCCCGCATTAGCTGGTCGGTTAGTTCATACAGGCAAAGTGCTGAAATCAAACACACCACTCCTTTAGGAATTGTCAATGCCGTTAGAACGAAGTCTTCAATAGAAAAATCCAAATTTGTCTCAGCACTGACCGTCCGATAGACGCCGCGTCCCATCCGCTCAATCATTCCCTGATGACAGAAATGGGAGAGCATGCGTGCAGGGATGGCTTGAGCTCGCGCCTCTTCGGCTGTAAAAACAGGTTTTGCAAAAAGCCTCTTTAGCTGCGGCAAAAATTTCGATGTTCTCATATCCGAAATGTAACAAAAGCACTCAATTAATGTCAATGAGTTCTTTTGTTACATTTAATTTAACAAATCTTTCAGAGCATTTCTTGAGCGAAATTGCAGTTTAAGTACCCCCCAGCTGTCTTCCCAGCGCTGGATTGTAGCGGGTGTCATCCCTAATACACTGGCAAATTTATCCACTGATAAATTCATCTCTTTGCGAATAGCCTGGAGTTTTTTTCCCGTTAGTTTGTCAAAATCCAACGCTTTTTTTGGTCTTTTTTGGACTTTATTGACTTTTCCCGTTGCTTTGACTTTTTCCTTTACAGTTGTTTTCTTTTGGACATTTTTTCGGGAAGGCTTTGTTTCCGGCACTGTATCAAGATCGATGCCAAAGATATCTCCAAGCTCACCATCATCTATTCGATCTGCAGTCACTAGGGTTTCAACGCTTAGTTTTGTGCTAACTAATTCACTCGGGTCGACCCCGCGCAACAGAAAAAGTAGCTCAGGACGTGTGTCCAAACGGTTTCCAACCCCATAAAGGACTGCCGCTACATGTTTGCACATGCCTGCCCAATCGGGGCAGCTACATTTAAAGTTAATTTCTTTTACTCCCGGAAAGAGGCCCTCTTTGTGATCAGAAACAACAGTCATCACATGATCAGATATTTTCCCTTGCAAGAGCTCTAAAATCGATCCAATTTGACCGCTGCAGCGCTTCTTGATAGCTTCCCACTTGTTTTGAGCTAATGTAATGATATTGACCGAAACTTTATAGAGTGAGCTTCCGCTAACGATAGCCTCGAAAGAACCTTTCTGGATGCTGAGGTGGCAAATGCTGCCATTTCTCGCATAGGTGCGTCCTCGTGGAAGCCTGTTGCTGTAATCGGCAAAGGATTCGATATGATTACACCACTTCATTCCCCAGAATTTTTTAGCAATCTTGGTTCCATCAATCTTTACCGGTTCGCTATTCTGACCTTTTTTTTGAAGTTTTTCCATTTCTTTCATTGCTTTGGCGCGTCTGACGGCCACCGGCACATATTCACCCCACATACCACCCATAAGTAATCCTCTATTTAGTTTGCTGTTACTTTATCAATATTGAGCGTTAATAAACTCAAAAGCTCATCATCCGGCAGTTCCGTGATTCTTACTTCATCGGTCGTTGTAAGAATTTCATTAGCCAATTTCTTTTTGGAGTTGATGATGGCATCAATATGCTCTTCCACTGTTCCTAGCGTGATAAATTTATGGACTTGAACATTCTTTTTTTGCCCAATGCGAAAGGCTCTGTCTGTAGCCTGATTTTCTACAGCAGGATTCCACCAACGGTCAAAGTGGATCACGTGCGATGCTTCAGTCAAGGTTAGCCCTGTCCCCCCGGCTTTCAGTGAGAGAACAAAAAAGGGAGGACCGTTACTGCTTTGAAATACCTCAACCAATTCCTTACGTTTTTTGATTGGTGTGCCCCCATGGAGCATCAGTCCTCTTCTGCCAAATATTTGACTGAGAAACTCTTCCAAAGGGGCAATGATTTCACTAAACTGAGTGAAGATTAAGACTTTTTCCTGGCGCGAAGCAAGTTCCTCGCAAATTTCTTTCAGCCGCTCAAACTTGCCGCTATGCGAAGGATGATAAGTGCCCTCGTCATTATAGTGCGACGGATGATTGCAAATCTGCTTGAGCTGCATTAGGGTTGCCAGAACTGTCCCTCGACGATTTATTGGTTCTATCGTTTCCAGGGAGTGACGGAGATTGTCAACAGCTGATTGGTAGTATTGGATCTGTTGTTTACTTAATGAGCAGTAGGTAGGAGTTTCGATTTTTTCCGGAAGGTCCGAGATAATCTTGGGATCACTTTTCATTCTTCTGAGAATATAGGGACCGGTCAATTTCCGAAGCGATTCAAATTGCCCAGGATGGTTTTGCAGGGAGTTAATATATTGTTTAAAACGCATTGCGGACCCTAAAAGTCCAGGATTTAAAAAGTCGAAGAGGGACCACAAGTCCGAAAGGCGATTCTCAATAGGGGTTCCGGTTAGGGCAATTCGCGAACGCGAATTGATTGCTTTAACAGACTTGGTCTGTTTTGTGCCCCCATTTTTGATGGCTTGTGCCTCGTCGAGAATAAGCAGGTTCCAGGATACCTGTGATAGCCATCCGAACTTAACTGCCATCGAGTATGTCGTCACTACGAGATCAAAAGAATCAAAGTAGCCGCAAGGATTTTGTTCAATTTGCGAAAGGGTGGAATTTTTTGTTTCCGAAGGATGGAGTAAAAAAAGCTTTAGTGAGGGAGTAAATCGCTCTGCTTCACGTTGCCAGTTGCCTAAAAGCGATGCAGGTACAATTAACAAAGATGGTTGTCGAGGGCTGTTCAGGGATTGTTGTTGCTGTAGAAGAAGTAAAGAGAGAACTTGTATCGTCTTTCCAAGTCCCATATCGTCTGCCAAACAAGCACCCAATCCAAGTCCTGAAAGCAATGAAAGCCAGCTAACCCCCTCGTGTTGGTAGGGTCTTAAGGTAACCATAGGATTATTTAAGTTATCAGATCGAATCAGTGACGGATCTCGCAAATGACGCAATATTGCTGTTAGACCTTCTCCGGAAGTAATCTTGACCCAGTGAGACTGCGTCTCGATTTCGCTATTTTCTTCAAGTTCCGCCGGAGCACCTGCGAGCAGACGCATTCCCTCTATAAAGGAAATTTGTCCGTTTTTACAATGCCTCTGAACTTTTTTCCAGTGATCTAATGCTTCTTGAAGCTTTTCCCGGTCAACCTCGATCCATTGCCCACGTAAATAAGCCAGCTTCTGATCACTTGACAGGAGTTCTGATAGTTCTTCTTCCGATAATTGATCATCACCAAGGGCCATCCTCACATTAAAATCAAGCATGGCATTGACTCCCAAGGTGGGCTGCAGCGATGAGCCAATAGTGACAGATACCTGCGGGCGGGGACGGCGTTTCCACCAATTCGGAATGCGTACCGATAATCCGCTTTCTTCCAGCTGGGGTATCGAACAGAGAAATTTGTAGGCTTTGTTTGATGTCCAGGCAAGGGGTTGATACAGTTCTGCTGATGAAAGGAGGTCGTGGATCCAGGGGCATGCTTGGGATGCGTTGTGTACCGGCGTAAGCAGCTTGATTAAGGCTTGGCGGTTATTTGTTCCGGAATATTGCTCAAGGGCTTCTTTTAATGGGAGATGCCTTAATTTTCCGC
This sequence comes from Chlamydiota bacterium, assembly GCA_013287815.1. GTDB lineage: Bacteria > Chlamydiota > Chlamydiia > Chlamydiales > Parachlamydiaceae > JABDDC01. Next base: position 26,630 of record JABDDC010000011.1, on the reverse strand, counting down.
CGGCTCCGAATCCTGTCGAGTAGGTGGCAAGAAAAGCAAAGGGACGTTCAGGATCCTTTTTATTTTCTGCTAAATGAAAACAGACGCGGCCAACCTGATGCCACTGTGGAGCCCATTTGGTCAAGAAAGGATCGATCCCTCCCTCTTCTGTAGCGGTGGCGGCTGTCCATGCATTCATCTCCTTCCAAAGATTGAGCAGATTCTCCACTGAGAGGTATTCCCCTCCGATCATCGGCGGTGCACGCAAGGCCCATTCCTCCAGGCGATCGGGTTCAGGAAGTGCTAGTGAAGTGAATGCTGCCTCTGTCGGCAGGTGACAGAGAGCTGTCAAATAATGGGAGGCTATTTCTTGCCAGAATCGGAGAGTGGGTTCGCTATCAATCTGCGGCTTATCGGCTGCCAGGCGGAACCAGCCGATTCTCCAATCTTGGTCAAATGCCTGCCGGATAACGGTAAGAGCAGGCGACAGTGAAATCTCTTCCGTGCAATCAAAATGTAAGGAGCGAGCCGGTGAAAGCCTTATGCTATAACCGGTCAAAATAGGTGTTGTCTGGATGATTTGATCAGTCATTCGTTATTTGGCTAAGTTTTTACACCCATTGTAGCATCATAATGTAAATTTATTCAACTGCCGTCTATGAACATCAGCCGTTTATGAATAAAGGATCAAGAAGTTGCGATAGGAATGCAAGTTGCCTCCACCCCCCGCACGGATCCGTACGTGCACTGTTAGTGCATACGGCTCTTCCTTCAGATGATGACACCAAATCGTTCGTTCGGATATTTATGACATATTTGCGGTTGTGGTAGCCATCGATCTATTAATTTCATCATCTTAACCCACGTCATACGCGTTTTCTGGCTTCTTCGTCTAAGCGAATGCATCCATCTTTGGCATATTTAGGAGCCTTTCCTTAAGTTCTTCTTGAAACTTCTTGGCATCAGATTCATATTGAAATCCAACAACGGTGTCATCAGCAAAGCGTACGACGATTACATCCCCGCGCGCTTCCTGTTTTCTCCATTGTCGTACCCATAGATCATATACATAATGCAAAAACACATTTGCGAGTAGCGGTGAGGCTGATGAGCCTTGAACTACCCCGTCTTCACTATATATGATCTTCCCCTCATCTAAAATGCCTGCATTCATCCATTTCTGGATGAGTCGCAGAACACGTTTATCCGCAATTCGATGTTTGATAAATTTTATCAGCCATCCTCGATTGATCTTATTGAAAAAATCTCGAATGTCTGCATCATAAACATAGTTCACCTTTTTCTTCTCGAGTCCGATATAGAGCGCATCCAACGCTTGATGTTGGCCGCGTCCCGGTCGAAATCCATATGAGAATCCTTGAAAGTCCGCTTCATAGATTGTATTGAGTACCGCTACAGTAGCTCTCTGGACGATTTTATCTTCCAAAACAGTTACCCCCAGTGGTCTTAATTTACCATCAGCTTTCTCTATATACGATCTTTTTACCGGTCTTGCCCTGTATGCCCCACTTTTAACTCTCTCAGAAAGGTTCACGAGATTCTCTTCTAGATCTTTCCCGTAATCCTCCCAAGTAACTTTATCGACACCTGGAGCAGCCTTTCTCTTTAATTCAAGATAGGACCATCTCAGCGTATCGATATTATAAATGTGATGCATAAGAGTGGTGAACTTCATTTTCTTATCCGCTCTTGCTTTTTGATGTATAAGATGCAACTTGTTGAGCACACCTTCCCGACGCTGAGTCCGGAGCATGTTTTGCTGCTTCTTATTCTCTTTAGGCAAACCCCTTCCCTCCATCTCAAGATCCCAATCGGAAAACGAAAAAGAAAAAGCCTACTGGAAAAAAACGAGGTGGACAACCTGGTCATCGTAGAAATACAAGGAAATTGACACCGCCTGAAGAGGTAACCAAGGTGATCGACATCACACCTGAAGCATGTACAAGTTGCGGAGAAAATGCCTTCGATGATACTTCCATTAGGACAGAAATCAGACAGGTGACTGAATTACCAGAAATCAAGCCAGACGTTTACCAATACAACATCCACACATGTCGTTGCGGTCGTTGCGGAAAACATGTTAAGGCAAATGTCCCCCCGGAGGCTGTCGGAGCATTTGGACCTCGCTTGATGGGCTTTATCGCTATTTTATCAGCAGAGTTTCACGCACCCAAACGTAAGGTTGTCAACCTTCTGAGCTACCTCAATATTCGGATTTCACTTGGAACTGACCGAGATGAGGGAGAAGGTTGAAAGCCATCATGTAACGGGCTTAGAGGTTTTATTGGGGATTGGAGCGTCAGCAGCGAACGTAACATCGAAGACTCGAAACACGTGTAGTAACATACTGAAAGATTTTTCTAACATGTGGATATTTCTCAAATACGAGGGCGTTGAGCCTACTAATAATTTAGGTGAAAGGGACCTAAGACACGGTGTGTTATGGCGTAAAATCTCATTTGGCAACCAATCGGAGTCGGGAAAAATTTTCGTTCAGCGGATGTTGACAGTTGTCATGACGATGAAAAAGCAAGCGCAAAATGCATTAGATTACATTGTGAAGTGTTTTCAAGCACATAAGACAGGTCGCGAAATTCCAATTCCACTACTTCTTTAAGATCATTGTCTATCCATTCGTCACGGGGTGGGGGTGGGTAGTCGTTGCCGCATCGCGCAGCGGGCGGGCAACGACTACCCACCCCCACCCCGTGAACGCTTACCTAATAATCAGGTTCATCAATTAGATGGAGTTGTGGATCAAAATAGTCAGCTGGCTTTGTGGAAGGTGTCGGACAATATTAACTCACCGATCATGGCCGCCGGACTCTTTAACTTTACCCAAGTTGTTGTTCCTGTTCAGGTCCATTTCTCCGATGGTTCCAACCAGACTTGGGTTCTAGTGCGGTTGCAGCAGTAATTTGCTTGTGAAACCTTGGGGTGCGGTGATCTGTACCGCCTTCTGGCGTTTTGAGTGCAGTGGCAAGCCACCGCACTTAAAAGCGACTGCACCACCTACTTGAGGCCTTCAAAGAGTGACCAGAGCTGGCTGAAGCGGTATTTCTCCTGAAGATCCCCGCGATTGCGCATCACATCCTGTTCAAAATGTTTGCGCATTGAGGCAACACCATTCTGAAGTAACCATTCCCGGAGGCTTTTAAGTTCCACATCTGAATAGCCGTCGATTTGGCCATCGAGAAACCTGATTTGGGAAAGCAGCATATTGAATTCATCACTGTTAATAACCCGATTCGTCGCCAGATTATATGTATCTTTGATTGGCTTCCGCGTGTGGATATCATAAAAGAAACCGGCAGCTATCTTGCCTTGAATCTTATCAAGTAGATCGCCGATAAAAATATTCGAAATTCTATAATTATTTTTTATGTCGAACTCAACAAACACTGTACTTACCCGATACATCTTATCATCGAATGGTTTTCTTTTATAGAGAGGGTCTATCCTGGAGAGCGGAAGGAAGGAATCGGTGAATCCGAGCCTGGCATCATAGGCCGGGTGGATTTTTCCACTGACCTGATAGGCCGCTTCATTTTTGAGGCGCGGCAAGTAATAAGGGACATCGAAGCCGGACTGCACCTCTAGCTCCCTCTCCTCTTCAATTTCAAACTGGAGTTCTTCTTCATGCTCCATTTCTATCTCTGCCTCAACTTCCAACTCCTCTTCCACTTCAAGTTCAAGTTCTGTTTCCACAGCATCACCTGGAGCGAAAACCTTTTCCGGCATCTTTCTTAAAATCTCCGGAGAGTAAACAATCCGGCTGAGCTCTGTTACGGCAATAGGCAGTTCCAACTTTTGACAAATTTCACCAAGCTCGCGACGAATGTTCTCAAGCACTTCTTGCGGTTGCCGGTTGCATCGGCGGATCTGGCAATTTTTTGCAAAGTAGGATCCTTCTTCATCATAGGTGGATGCGGCAGGTGTGATAAAAAACTGCTGTAGATCGATGATTTTGTCGAGGCATTGGTTGAGATCCTCACATCCGAGAAGCTCTTTGCGCGCCTCTTTACGTACGACGTTATAAAGCTCCTGTTTCTTAGCACGGAAGAGGTCTTCAGCCTGTTTTCTAGCTCCAAAGGCTGATTTAACCCGGATCAGCTCTTCAACGGTGCGCATTTCAGGAGAAAATCTGGAACGGGCCACAACAAGGGATTGTCCCGACTGACGGAGGCGACCATCCTGCTGGTTGAGGTCTTCAATGGTTCCTTGATCATTGACAGTGAGAATAGCGGTTCCATCGCTCTTTAAAGCGATATCGGCACCTCGGGTAAAAGCTTGTGAGAAGTAGAAACCCCTCTGATCGATATTGGCAGCGGTCTCTCCAACAGAGCTAAGGGCACCTGATTCATTATAGAATCCTACCTGTTTTAAGTTTTGGTTTGCACTCTGCAAATTGGCGGCAACTCTTTGAGGATTGCGCTCTTTGAAAGCTGCGGAACCGTCGATGATGGCACAAATATCAGCCTGGCGCTGTGCCTCCTGAATCATGTCTTCAGGGTGTTGCGGATCATATACAATCAGCTCTTTTTGATCTCTAGTCCTTTTCATTAAGCGGAAAATCATTTCTGATTGAATGTCTGCTGCTGCTTGTTGGTCAACGGTAAACTGGCTGTGGTAGGAGTCAGTGGATCCCAATGTTGCCGAAATACCCGAAACAACTTTACTCATCGAAACGCAGTTCTGCGGATCCATAGAGATAACAGTGGCGCTCATCATCAGAGTATTCAGGCGCAGCTTTAAGAAAGAAACGACTTTTGGCATATCCCGGTTCAACTCATTAGCCAGTTCATCAGTTTTATAGGAAGAGACCTCTTTGAGTGACCGGCTGGGGAACATCTCTCGGAATCTCTGATTTGCCGATTCATTTCCTTTCTGTGCTTCTTTCTGAAGATTGTTAATCCATTCTTGAAGTTCAGGAACGGAGATGCCTGTTTGAATGTAGTCCTGAATCATGACGTTTATTTCCTCAAGGATGCTTCCAAACTTTGCACCCTCATGCACTTCACCTGACTGGCAAGGATAAATGGATTTACCATCCTGGCTGCGTATGTAGCGTGAGCTTCTGGCATATCCCAATGTGAGCGGAAGGAAAGTGCAGAACTGGTCTTTGTATAGGGCAAGGATATCTTTTTCTCCGGCAGTCCATGAATCCAGTTTTTCCAAAACAGTTTCATCCCTTCCGAGAAGGTATTCGACTATCTCATTTTCAGTTGTTGAACCATGGGCCATGTTTTTTGCACATTTTCGCGCCACATTTTCAATACAAAGCCGGCGTTGGGTTTCGGTAATATCACCTTGCAGATTAACCTTCAGGAGCAGTGTTTTTTCTTCTAGAAGCAGCTGATATAGGCGTAGGGATTCGTCGATCAGGAATTGCGCAGGCTTTTTAGCTTTTTCCATTTGTGTTTGAATGCGGTGGATGGGACGGTTTGGTTGGTCAAACTCATCCTGCATCTCGTCTGCGCGGTTTTCGAGAAGAATCAAAATCTTCCTCAGATAGGTCCAATGGGAGATTTCCATCTCGCCGAGGTCAATTCCTTCCCTACGCAGGGCCAAAAATTCGCGTGTAAGTTTGAAATATTTTTCTTCCAGTAGGGGTATCGATTTATAATAGGTGATTATGCACCCCTTTTCCTTGACGCACTTTAACATCTTGGCGTACATGTTCCTGAAAAGGGAAACCTGTTTGTTTTCTACTTTCTTTTCGCCATTTGGCTGGACCACGTCGACCTTTTCCCACTCAACAAGACGCACCTTAAGATCGAAGCGCAGCGGATAAATCGCTACTTTAAGGGTGTCGCCCAAAAGTGATTTCATAACCTGCATCGTCTGGTTGAATAGGCCCGGGAGGACTTTCTGCACAACCAGATTTTCGCCATTGGCTTTCATTAGTCCACGCAGCAAGGAGAGTACCGCAGTCTTTCCGGCACCGGTGATAGCTTGAGTAATCGCTGTAGGTTTGGAAAGTACTTGATGAAGCAGCTGCAGCTGATGTGTGTTGTTATTGACCTGACGGAAGACGAGCGAACTGAAAAGTTCAAAAAGCAGCAGTTCCGGATTTTCCTTTTCATTATACCTTCTATTGCATGATAACAGTGCATAAAGGGATGATGATTCGTTTTCCCAGAGTGAAGGATCTGTCTTATCTTTATCAACGATAAGTTCAGATAACTTTTTGTGGCAGGCAAGTGAAAGATTGATCTTCACCTCACAATCGTACAGGTGAAGCAATGTTTCTTTGAGCCTATCGCAGTTGATGCTGCCCGGTAGAAGGCCCCGGTGCTTTAAAAGTGCCAGATCACCCTGCAGCATGGCAAGCATCAGTTCGTGATCGGTTGCGATCGCCTTGATTTTACCCATAATGGCGGCCTGTTCGACCGGATTGTCCGAGCGGAATAACATTTGATTCAAAGTTTGCTTTGCATCCACTTTTGCTGATTTTAGCTCCTCTATCCAGGTCTTTAAGCTTCCTTGCAGTGTTCGGAGTTGATTCGCATTGCGTGTTAATATATGTTGCGACTGTTCCTGCTTCCTTTCTTTATAACTCTCAAGGTTTGCATTAAGGTTTTTGAGAGCTTCTTGTTCACAGGTGGCGAGGTGTTTAGGAGCCTTCGCAAACTTGCATGATGGCAGTTCAATTTTCTGCTTCTCGAAATATTGGCTTAGCAATTCGGTAGTATAAAGGAGCTCGGGTCCTTTTTCGCGATAGGTGAATTCCTGTTTCAGCCTTTCCAATGTGAGAGGTTGCTCGGGCCTGATCTCCTGCTCCAATTTGTCCAATTCAGAGGCGTCGGAATTCCCTTCAATGCCAAGGTATTGGAGATAGGTGTCAAAAAGATCAGAAGGATTGTTGAAAGGGCCTTGTGGGATCGGAATTGAACTTTCCAGAGGTGCGGATGCAGGAGCGGAAAAAGGGATGAGTTTTAAAACCTTTTCTGTAAACTCACTTACGGGTTGATCAAATTCACTGCTCCACCCTCTCTCTTTTTTGATAAGTTCCGGCGGAGGGGGGAAATCGGCTATCTGTGCTTTTTGCTTCATTACCGTTGTGAGTATATAGTGCAGAAGTTCATCAAGGTTTTGCGGCACCATGTTCTTTGGCTGCATTAGCTTCAACGACCACTTGACTGACTTGAAGTTCGGATCTTCAAGACTTTTTTCCCGTAGTGTTTTATAGAGAGGGAAGAAATATGTAATACACTGCTTTGTGTCCATAGAATGAGGATTAAATCCATCCAGGGAGTAGGGCTGATTTCGGTCAAAATGTCCTTTTGAAATGGGTGATACTTCGTCCCAATTCAGAGCTCTTTTGGCTGCTGCGGGCGCCGGCGAAGATAACGGCTTTACCAGCTCAAAAGGCAGGGCAATCGTTTCTCCGATTTCTATAAAGAATGGATATAGATGTTTCTGAAAGTAGTCCAGTTCCCTTTTCTTTGTCATGCGGGACACCCTGACAAACTCTTCGCCTGTTAACCGCAGAGCAGACGAAATATTTTGGCTATGAGTTAGGCAAGTCTTAAAAAGCCCGACGGCGAGAGTGTTTAATCCGGCCCGCAGTTGTGCATGCCGAGCATTTTTTTTGATGATTCCACGAATCATAAAAAGAAATTTCAGTTTCAGGGCAGCTTCCTCTCCTGAATCAGGACGCAGGGCCTGCCTTAAAAAGTCGACCAGCGATTCAATATTTACCTTTGTGAGGTCTCCTTTCTTCAGGTCGAGACTTTTTAGGAGTTGTAAAGCTTGTTCGAAGTTGCCGCATCGGATGGCCTGTCTTGTAATATCAAGGAAGGATGACACCTTCCTGTCAGCTTCACAATAGAGCTCGGAGGTATAAGGGCGAAGGGACATGGCGATGTGAGGGACGGTTTTAATATCGAGATCGAGCTTTGGACCTTGCAAAATGGCGGTGGCAGCAGGGAAAAGAAGTTTTCGTGGCTTCTCAGGGGTTTCATGAACTAATAGAAGTGAAAAGGGAAGGCCCTTTCTTTCGCTACTGGTGGATGAAAGATCGATGGTGTAGTCTTTATACTGTGGGTTAAGACAAAACAAACGATTGTCTTTAATCTCAAAGGATAGGCCATAGCGTGGAAGTTCGATCTTAACCGGAATATTCTGACGTCCCCAGATTAATATTTGCGACGGGTCTTCGAACGAAGCCAGCTGTTCAATGGCTGGATGCTTTATTTCCATTCCCGATACAACATTCAAGGTAGTCGGCTCCGCGCCGTCCCGCAGATCGACAACCCCTTTGATCTTCAGTCGGTTTTCCACTAGTTCCATCACTACCTTAAATAAGGGAGCTCCTAACGCGGAAATAGAGTAGCCCTCTAAGGGATTTCTTGGGTCGATATAAAATTGCTGTTCGAATATATAGGGCAGAATATGCTTGTAAGTCGCACCTTTGGGCAAAGGAGTCAACAGTGTATTTAATGAGACTGCCTGCAGTGCTCTATTTTCCAGGCTAGGGAAACTTCTATAGAAGCGGTACTTACCTGCTTCTTCCTCAATTAATGCCGGATTGCCCTGTTGATCGGTGAACCGGTAGCTTCTCAGTAAGATGATTTTCGCTGAATCCGGGGCTATGCTGCCTATGTAACTCTCCGTAAGATTTACTTGGACGGTATTAATGGCCAGATCTTTGAATGTTTCTTTGAAGAGAGGATCCCCAAAAACAGCATCGGGGATCATTGTCATTATCGTATCTGTTTTTAGGTCGCCTATTTTACCTGTAGAGAGATCGATCTCGTACTGATCATTGCGGAAATAGGGACATCTTCCAGTCCACTTGGAACGGTCTAGCGACTTATTCTTTAGCGAGCAGAAAGAGTCAAGGACATATTGGTAGTGTTCTGCTGCAGGCCTTGTTTGTGCCAGTTGACCAAGAAAATCCTTATATTTCCACTCGATCCAATGGGTCTGATGGGGATCCTGATCTAATGGATCTCCTGTCACACTTTTCCACATTAGGTAATCGAGAAGGATCTTGTTTATTTGATTGGCGGATAAAGAGGGACTTTTGAGAAGACGCGACAAATCTAAAGTGAGAATCTGATGCTGATAAAGGGACAGCTCCGGTTGAGAAATCATGTTAATGAGAAGTTGATCGACCCTATTTGCACCATTCAGATAAAACCGGTTGTTTTTGATTCCCAGCCCGATATAGATCGAGTTAAGTCGTTCACTAAAATCAATCAGATAAAGATATTGAGGAATCAAATGATGTTCGGGTTTGTTGCCAAAAATGCGCTGTTCCAGTTTCTTTAGAGTTGAGGATATCGATTCAGGCAGCTCATTTCTAAATGGCTCAAAGTTATTTAAGGTTAGGATGAGTTCGCGATCGAAGAACAGCATGTCAATATAGTTTCTCACTTCAGGCTGATTCATCAAAAGAGGATGCTTTTCCATGAACGAGATAATATCCATATGAGCCGGTTTCATTGCCAACAGAAGGAGGTCGCGCATCTCTTCTCGCGAAAATGAATGGGGCATTTTTCCATGATAGGGCTCGCCTATTGAATGATATGTTTGCTTATCCTTAATCATTTTGTTCATGTCATCGATCAGGTGGTTGGCTACCTGTTCAGGATCGTCATAGATTGCTTCCTGGGTTCGCATTCCAAACTTGCGGAGCAGATGTTGGCCATGCTTTTGTTTTTCCATCTCCTTTTCGCTTGCCGATACTTTTGGAGCGAAGATATCAAATCTTGTGCCGCTTGCCGGATGATCTCCAATGTGGATATTCACATTGCGATAAGCAAAAGCTAGGAAAGGGTGCTTGATATGGCGCATCCATTGATCCATCTTTGAAGGCATGTAGTATTCCGATAAGCTTGAGTAGTATTCAGAAGATGTATCTTTAATAAGCTTTAATTGTCTAACAGACCAGCGCATATTTTCTTTCGCTTGCTCATATGAAACTGAGGGGCTACCCTCGACGTCTGAAAGCCCTCTCGCAGCAATGGAGAGGTCGGCTACTGTCTTAGCATTAAGTGGATGAAGACGATGTCCTGTTCTTTCGTACTGCTCATGCTCAAGAACACCAAAAAGGCTTCCCATGAAACCTTTTGCAGGAAGCTTATAAAGGGCTTCAATGAATTTCGTGATATCTTTGGCATGGTCGCCGTATTCCGTACTTTTGTAATAGCGGGTGTTCAGGAAAAGGACAATGGCGGACATCTTGAGCAGAACCTCGTAGGCATCAAGGGGAATAGTCTTATTTTCATTCTTTTGCCTTACTAGCCAGTCGGAGAGATTATTAAGCTGTTCCATGATCTGGATAGCCTCTCCTTGTGTGGCTGAATACCAAAAGGAATTGGTCGGTTCATATATATATCTCAAGAAATCCGGCTTTTCCGTATAAACCGCAAAATCTAGTTGATAGATCGTTTCGAGAAGGCTTTGCATGGTGGGGCTTCGGACCAGGGCATCAAGGCTGGCCTTTGCGGTTCCCAAATCCCTAATAGGATTGATTACTTTTCTTTCGACCATCAGTGATGCCACAGGCGCAGAAAGGGGGGGACGCGTCTCGACTTGCGGCTGAACTGAGACCTGTTGAGGAATCGCAGCTTCAATGGGGGCTTTGATGCCAAGAGAGCTTTGCTCTCCATGCAGATAGCCGCTCATGTCTAATTTCCCCAACTTTGTGAGTTCCGGTATAACCACCTTTTTTTGTTTGCAGAGCACTTCCTGAATCCGTGTAAGCTCAGGGACAATCTCCTCAAGAGAAGGCCTGCTCAGATAGCCCTTTTCATAAGCATACCATATCTCCCGGCTTACCAGGATGAGCATCGATTCTATCGCCCGAAAGTTTTGTGAATCGAGTACAAGGGTATCGGCAGACTCATTAAATAGGTCGAAGAGGGCTTTGAGCTCTGTTTCAAGCTTCAATAGGTTCATCGTCACTTTCGTTTGCCAGGGATTTGTACCTGTGTCCGGGACTCTGGCATGTTTTAAAGCGGTCCAAAATACTTTGGAAAACTGTTCCGTCTTAGTAGTAAGGTTATTAAATTGGAGGATCGGTTGCTTATAAGACGTGAGATGGGAGGTGAGTTTATCGAACGATTCCGAACTAAAGCTCTGCTGCATCATCGACTGTGCCAGAAGAGCCCCCAGCCATTGCTTGTCCTGAGCCTGGTTGTCAGGGATTTTGCTGAAGTGGATCGATGAGGGGATCATTACCTTACCGGCTACATATGCTTCTTTGACTCCCGAGAGCTCTACAAGGTGCTCGCCGCGTCCAATGACTTTAAAATCAACATCATGATCCCCTTTGGTGAAAAGGAAGAAGAGCTGGTTTCCGGGTTTGTCATCGACAACGATGAGCCTCATCTCACCGGGCTTGAGAGCGTGCACTTCTTTTACGAGCTTTTCTATGAGCTGGACTCCCTGTCGGCGTCTTGTCATTTCGTCGGGCTGTTTTTTATTGTCTTCAATCTGATTTAATTGCCACTGAAGCCTGCTGACGCATTCCTTGAATTGTGGAGAAGAGCTTGTATCGCTTTGGATAAAGCGTTCAAGATAGTTAACAAGGCCGGCACTTTCCTTAATTTGTGGATTGCGCAGCGCCGAAGCAACTTCAAAAAGGTTTACTGGAGCATTGCCAATCAGTGAGTTAAAAAAAATCCGTATAGCCGAAAAAACTTTTGCGATCAGCTTGATGATCCGATTAGTCGTTTGAATTGAGGGCCGCGCCTTGGACAATTGGCTGTTTTTTGCCAGTAGTGATTGGTCATCAGTTTCACCTCTCTCAAGAAATTGTGGCGAGCGATTATTAAATTGATATAGATTAACATTAAAATTATTCATATTATTTATCCTAATTCAGTTTAAAATAATTATATTTCCTAACAATTTTATACTACTATGCAATTTTATACTACTATTTTAATAGAAATTTCAATTATTTTATTTTGCCCGTTTATTTTATTCGTTATTGGTAACTTCTCAAAAACTCATGGCGCAATAGATTTGCTGCCTTCGCTTCGCTACGGCCTCAAATCTATTGCTCCATGAGTTTCTAAGAATAAAATTTTTCATTTGGCCGTTACTTTTATTTTGATTTAAATTTTCTTATCAAATATCTTGACCGTCATGCAAGATATTCAAGAGCAAGACCAAAATTTTTCTTTTGCCGAACTAAAAGCCGAAAATGTCGAGCTGAAAGCTGTCAACAAACAACTCGTTGAACGGAATGAATTACTCGCACGTATGGTCTTAGATCTCCAAGAAACAGTTAAGCAACTCAAAGAGGAAATCGATCGGCTAAAAGGTCAAAAGTCTCGACCCAAATTCCCTCCCGCAACCTTAGGTAAAGGTGATAAAGGTGACGACAATAGCAATACTAAGCAAAGGACAACTGTTTCCCCAATAGTGGGTATCAAAAAAATCAGACACGAAGAAATCATCATTACCCCTCCAAATGTCCCTGAAGGATCCCGGTTTAAAGGATATTCAGATTTTCACGTTGAAGAGCTAAATATTGAAGCCTTAAAAATTAAATACCGTTTGGCTGTTTATGAAACACCATCTGTCAGAAGACGCCCTGCTATATGCATTTGATCAAGGTATCAGCGAAAGAGCACAGGTAAAATTGGATGACCATGCGGACAAGAGATTTACGGATAAAAAGGCATGGGAACGATTTTTAAAGAAAAATGGAATCACTTCAGAAAGGGATCAGAGAATTGCGACGGAAGCGGCCTTACTGGGGAGTGCAATTTCTCACGGATTAAAGCCCAACATGTTGATCATGAGTGATGCAGCTGGGCAGTTTAATATTTTGATACATGGTTTATGTTGGATTCATGAAGAACGACATTATAGAAAGTTCATTTCTCTGACCGAGGATGAGAAAGATTTGATCAATGGTATTCGAGATGTTATCTGGAATCTCTACGAACAACTGAAAGAATATAAAAAAATGCCAAGCCAAGAATTGCGAAAGCTAATCGAAGAGCAATTCGATGGTCTTTTCAGCTGCAAAACAGAGAGCAATGCAATCAACGATTTGTTAAAAAACACTCTTTCAAGAAGAGAAGGACTTTTAAAGGTATTAGATTATCCAGGATTGGCGCTACATAACAACGACAGCGAGCGAGATATTCGTGAATACGTAAAAAAGAGAAAAATTTCCGGAAGTACGAGAAGCATGCTTGGGAGAAAGACTAGGGATACTTTTGCAAGCCTGAAGAAAACGTGCAAAAAGCTTGGAGTGTGTTTTTGGGAATATTTACGAGACCGCACTGGAAAACTAGGTCAAATACAACCCCTCTCCGAATTGATTGCAGAATATCTAGCGAGCAGTAATTTGCTAGGCTTCTTTATCATCAATCAGGACGAACTGATTGAGTTCCGGTTCGTAGCAGTAGACATCGGCTTGAGCGATGTCGAACCACCATCCGTGCACACGCAGTTCTTTTTTATCAATACGTTCGCTGATGAAAGGATAACTTTTAATGTGTTCTATTTGCTGCAGCACATTGATCTGCGAAAGCTGGTTGTGCTCGGACAATGCTGGGTTGATCGTAAAACCTTTTTTCATTTTGTTAAGTGATTCTTCACCGAATTTCAGCCACGAGGAGACATGTGGGCAAGAATGAGAGTATTCGCCTTTGCACAGCATCTGCATTGCGGCGCATTCGGAGTGTCCGCAGACAATGATGTCGGATACCTTAAGGGAGAAGATGGAGAATTCGATGACGGCCGAGGCGCTATTATCCTGATCAGAAGAAGTAGCGGGAGGGACGAGGTTGCCAATGTTTCGCAAAACAAACAGGTCGCCTGGATTGGTCGATGCAAACAGGTTGGGGACGACACGGCTGTCTGAGCAGGCAATGAAGAGGGTGTCGGGCTTTTGGCCGAGGGCCAATTTGGCAAAGAGGGAGCGCCTTTCGTCAGAAAGGTTTTTTCTAAATTCGACGATGCCTTGAATTAGATTTTTCAATTCTTCTCTTCTTCTAAAAATGGAAGGATTTGATAATGGACAAGTGTTGAGGTAACATTGTAGGGGAAGGGTGCCACTACTCGATAGGGGAGTCCGTTGCTGAGGTTGCAGACAAAGAAAATAATTTGCCCTTCTTCAATTATTGGCTCATGCATTACTGAAACATCAAAGATCTTGTAGTCTGTCAGGCGGAATTCAAAGACGTCGGCCGAGTATTGCCTTTCGTAATTAATCCTGTCGTGGTATTGCTTCTGGTAATCGGGGATGGATTCTATGTATTGAAATTCGGTCCCTTTCCAGAAAAAATTAGCGACAAGTGCAAAAATATTAATATGAGAGAGATTGGAAAGGTCTTTAACCTCTTCTACTAAATTCCATAGGTGTTTATAAACCTTATCTTGGTACTCAACAACGGGGGCGTTATCGTGCAAGCAAAGTTGCAAAACATCCTGTCCAAAAGAAAGAGTTAAGATAGATGCTTTAAGAGTCATAGATAATAAAATACTCCAAAAGAAAATTAGTTATTGTTATTCTATATCTTGCTATTCTATACCATATGATATTAAGGTACTCAAGGAAATAATTGCGCATGATCAAGAAAATTTTCATTTTCACCTTGATGGGCATTGTTTTGACCGCATTAATTTTTCACCACTCCATTCATACTTATTTATTAAAATCTGCCTTCCAGATCTACTTTGAGTCGCAATTTGGTCATCCATTGCAATATAAAGATGTTTTTATTGATGGGGGAAGGCTCACTTTTGTTGGCCCTAGTTTCAAAAATAATTTTTCTGCTGAAAAGATGGTACTTGGCTATCTGCTGGACATCACCAATCGAAAAGTCGATCTTTTTGTTGAATTGGAAAGCCCCTTTGTCCAACTAGAAGAAGCGCAAGAACGGTTGAGGGATTTGAATCTTGCCCGGGAATTGTCGAGTCCTAAAAACAGCTGGCTTGAAGTCCATCCCAATGTCAGTGTGAAAGGCGGATTATTGTCATTTTCAACTCTGCACCTGCCGCTCCATTTTGATTTAATGGTCGATAGCCAATGGGAAGGCCATTTAAGAGCCAGTTTTGGCCATCCGGTTTTGAGTGAAAACGTGTTCCATCTCGCTGCTTTAAGTCACAAAGATGGTTTTGAGATTGATCTCAACTGTATTGCTCTTAACTGCACCCCTTTCGTCTCCATAGCAAAGACATTTTTCCCAGCTCTTGACCATTGGTCGATCCCTTCCGGAGTGATGAATGGAAAACTGAAGGCCGTTTTTCCCAAGGACCAAAAACCTTATTTTGAAGGGCAAATGTCACTTGGAACCGTCAGCCTGACTGATTCGATGATTAATTTGCAGCTGTCCGGACTTAAAGGTTCATTGATCTTTAATTGGATGAAACCCAATGAGCTGTTCACATTTAACCTGGAAGGGAAGTTGAAAGATGTCGCTAAGTTGATGCCTGAAAAGCTTGAGAAGGGATTGAATAGTCATTTTGCTGACGACAGGCTGGGTATTTCCGGATCTGTTAAAAAGAATGGGGATGATCTGGAACTTTCGGGCGCAGTCCATATCAGGAAAGGCCTCTCCGACAATTACGATGTGATCCACTTTGGCAGCCAACTGAAGCATAATATGACCATTTTGTCAGGTTGGTTTACTGCAAGAAATATCCCTTTAGAGAAATATATTTCCCCATTTCTCTTCCAGACGGGGGTTTTGGAATTATCAGGTATAGGTGAGTTTAAGGGCACTTTAGACGATAATAAGTTGACGGTCAAATATGATGTCGACAACATTAAATTGGAAAATGAAAATCTGCTAATAGAAGCGAAAAAAACTCATTCACCTATCCCAGGAGACTTCCTAGCCTTTCATGAGATCGATTTGACTAACTATTCCCATCATGGTGAACTCCCTCTTTATAGTGCCTCATATTATGAAAAAAATAATGGATTGCACTTTGATGATATCTTCGGCACTGTTAACTTCAAAGACCACTTCCTGGCTATCCATTCTCTGGAAGCCTATTGCAATGATGTGTATTTTTCCGGATCGCTTGATCTCGATTATAGCGATCCGGAGCCAGGTATCTTCAATCTCGCTGTTCATAGTCCCATTATCATTGGTAAGATATCTCAAATGCAAAAGTTGCTGTCCAAATTAAACATGGAAAAGGCGATTGGAACATTACTAAGCCAGCTCACACTTGAAGGGGATCTGTCAGGCCGAAATGGGGGCTTGGAACTGGCCTTTGAATTCACCCCGTATGACTATCGGCTTAAGGCTGATATCCAGGGAAGCATTAGCCATGGATGGCTCCCTTTTGAAAGCGCTGATATGTCCCTCAAAGGTCTTTATTTAGATGTCGATTATCACCATGATAAAAGGGTACTTGAATTTAGCGACATTCAGGGGAGTCTCTTAATAGGAAAGCCTCGTCAGGTAGAAGAGTATCAGTTCGTTGGAAACCATATCCGCTTTATCGATATCAAGAATCAGGATGTTGATTTTGACGTCAGTGTGAAAGACCAGGATCATGAGCTGATGCGCATCGTTGCTAGTACCAAGCTGCAAGATTCCGGCTTACGCCATGTCAATGTCAATCAATCGTTGTCGCATGTCAGCCGCATTTATCCACAAACATTTGTATGTAGGCTCTATGGATCGGATTTCGAAGCTTTCAAATTTGAATCTTTTTTCGATCTGCAGCCACTAGTCAAAAATCTTTCCCGTTTCCAAAAGTCGGGTCTGCTTTGTTTTTCTCCACAGTTAATAGAAAAAATTGCTCCGCTGGATCCGGTAGAAGGGAAGATGCGTCTCAATATTGCTTATCAGCCATCGGATAAATCGCTTGAATACAGCCTGGTAGGCAGTGAGATAGAGATCAACTCACCTGATACTCATCATTTATCAATCAAGGGAAAGCGTAGGGATAATAAGTGGATTGTCGATCAGTTTCAATGGGATAAGCTCAATGCATTTGCTGAATTTCAGCCAGAAGAAGATAAGTGGAAAGTAAATTCATTGGGATTCAACGATGGGGAGACATTGCTCCTTGGTTTGCAAGGGGATTTCTTTCCGGAACAGTGCCTTCTCAATGCCAAAGTCAACTTATGCGTCTACAAAGGGGAAATCTACGATTTAAAAAATCTCGAAGTCAAACTGCACAACGATATCTTTCAGTTTTCCACTCACACCAACTTGAACCGATACCCCTTCCAGATTATCTCTCAAAGCCGATGGCCTGCATTTGATTCTGGAAATATCGTTTTTAATGATCAGAGCGCTGTCAGTCCAATGAGAATTTTCTGGGTAAAGGACAACAATGAAATGTTCTTAAAATCAATTCAGGGCGAGTTTGCTGGACTGCGCTGTGACCTGATTTCTAATGATAGCGGTTCAACGAAGGCCGAATGGAATATCCTCCAGGGAAAAGTGGAGATCGATTTTAATTCCCTCTCTCCACTTTTCACAAATGAAACAGAGAAAAAAATCCAGGGATTGGGCCTTGGCTCAACACACGTGATGGAAGGATTTTATTGGATCAATCCGAAATCACCCAAGCCTCTTTTAGATAAACTTTTCTTCCGGGGGAAAATGACCGGTGTCGACACCACGGTAAAAGGATATCAATTTAGCCGTGTGGAAGCAGGCATTAATTATTCTCCCGATCGCCTGGAGATGAACAACCTCACGATCGATGACCCCTCCGGTACCCTCTTTGCGCCAAGTATTATTGCTGCGCGTAATCCCGATCTCGATGACTGGTTCTTGCAGATTCCCCAGACAATTATTAAAAAGTTTAGGCCGTCAGTACTTTACAATCCGGCTGAAGGGACCTCCATGTCGCCCCGATTCAAGAATCTGGTCTTTAAAAAAATCGATTTGCAAAATTTTAATGGTTACCTGTCCGATCTATCCACCTGGAAAGCTAGTGGGGGACTCCATTTCCAAAATACCGCTCGTAAAAACTTCATTCATCCGCTCTTTGCTATCCCCAACGAAATCATTCTCCGCTTGGGACTCGATCCCAGCGTCCTCAACCCTGTCACGGGCAATATTTATTTTAACCTTCAAGATGGACGCTTCTACCTGAATAAGATGAAAGATGTCTACAGTGAAGGTCGTGGATCCAAATTCTATTTGTCAGATTACACATCATCTTGGATGGATATGGATGGCAACCTCTCCGTTCGGATCCGGATGAAACAATACAACCTCATCTTCAAGATCGCCGAGCTCTTCACTGTCACTATCGAAGGCGACATTCGTAAACCGACTTATACTCTGCAGAAAGCGAAAGGGTAGGAGATCTTGTCTCCTGAGATTCGGAGTAGGTACTTATCGTCATTATAACCGCGGAGCCGCAGAGATCGCTGAGCAAACGCAGAGAGTTTTTTCTACGATCAAAATCTCTCTGCGCTTGCTCAGCGATCTCTGCGGCTCCGCGGTAAAATCTTTTATACAACTTTCTAGCCAACCCTTACTAGAGCCACTTTCCTATACCCAAGCGGTATCTCTGACATCTCGTTCCTACTCCGAATCTCAGCTTGTCTCCCTTTCTGTTGCATTTAATTTACTAAACGACGAAAATTATTCATATTTAATTAGATGAGGCTTTGTTATGAAATATTTTCTTGGAGGAATTGTTGTTTTGCTTGCCATTACTGGAATGACACGCCTCTATTTTAATCTGACAGACGATTTCCGCGTGGCCAATATCACTTATGACCTCCCTTTCGCTGCTCCCTGGAAAAGCGCTGTTTTATCTGCTGATGACAATGTTGTTATTGATCAAATCTTAAATCAAAAATTCAGTTATATCGGCAAAGGGGCCCAGTGCTACGCCTTTGGCAGTGAAGATGGTAACTATGTCTTGAAATTTTTCAAATTCAAACATTTGCGTCCTAGTTGGTTGGCTTATCTTCTTCCCCCGGGTGAATACAAAACGAATTATTTCGCGATCAAAGAAAAAAAATTAAAGAGCGTCTTCGATGCCTATGATCTGGCCTATCGCGAAGACAAAGATAATGCCGCCTTGATCTACCTTCATCTTGTCCCGGTCGATGGATTTCACAAACAGGCCATCGTTTTCGATAAAATGGGAATAGAAAGAAAAATCGACTTGAATCCTACGGTTTTTCTGATCCAAAGAAAAGGTGTTACCCTCAGAACGCGCCTCAACCAACTTCTTAGTGAAGGCCATGTAGGCCAAGCCAAACAATCGATCGACCAAATTTTGAACATGTATATCTCAGAATACAAAAAAGGGATCTATGACAGGGACCATGGTGTCATGGTCAATGCCGGATTTATCGGGAACCATCCATTCCACCTTGATGCCGGCAAATTCGCCAAAATCGAGAAGTTGAAAGATAAAGACCTTTACTCGGAAGACCTTGCTCTTGTTATCTGGAAGATCGAAAAGTGGATCAAAGATGCCTATCCGGAATATCGCGAAGAACTTTTCCCGTTCTTAGAAGAGCGCTATCATGCCTATACCGGCGGCCATTATGACCGCTTAGGGATCAACCTCGATCTATTCAAAAAAAGAAGGCATCTGCCGGTTCTGAATCCTTCCTTATGAAAAATTGGCTTCCTAAACTTCGTGATTCTTTAATGCATCTGGTTTATCCGGCTTCATGCATCCATTGTGGAGAGCAGCTGGGCCCTGGCGCATCGGTGCTGTGCGATCCGTGCGGATCGCTGCTGGAAATGTTAGATCCCGAAGAGCGATGTCCCAGGTGTTTTAACTTGCAAGGGGCTGATGGTCATTGCCGCTACTGCGCTAAAAATCCTTCAATATTCTACCGGACAGGGGCTGTATTCAGTTACATGGGTCCACCCGCCTCTATCATCAAAAAAATGAAGTACGGCTGCCAGCCCCATCTAGCAAAGGGTGCCGGCGCTTTTCTGATTGCCCAGTTTGAAAAAATGGACTGGTCGATGCCGGATGCCATCGTTCCCGTTCCTGTTTCATTCTTTCACTGGCTGGAGCGCGGCTTTAACCAGAGTACCTTGCTAGCCAATGAGCTAGCCAAAGTCCTTCAAGTTCCCGTGTGGGATGCCTTAAAACGCTCGGGCCCATCGCTGAGCCAAGCCGGCCTGACCCTTGAGCAGCGCAAGCTGCTGGGAAAAAAACAATTTAAACTGAAAGGGAATTATCCGATCGAAGATAAGAACATTTTGCTGATCGATGATGTCATGACCTCAGGGTCGACCCTGAATAGATGCGCGGAAGCCATCTACCAGAAGTGCCCCCAAACCCTTTCCGCCCTCACCTTCTGCAAAACAGAAAAATAGATTCTAGTTGATGTTGCGGCGGATCATGCCGATCTGGCGGCGGAGGGTCTCGTCGGTGGCCACCTTCTTTTCGATGTTTTTATAGGCGTGCAAGATGGTGGAGTGGGTCTTGCCAAACGAGGCGCCCAGCATGATCAGCGATTCGTTGATCATCTCCTTGGCGAGGTACATGGCGACCTGGCGGGGCAGGGCGATATCTTTGGTACGGGTAGAGCCGCGCAGGTCGCTTACCTTGACCTGAAAGACAGTAGCGACGCTTTTGAGGATTTGTTCGACAGAGATCTTTTCTCTCGGAGCCTGCTGCAGCATCTCGCGCAGGGTCTTGGTGACGAGTTCTTCGGTGATGTTGAGGTCGAGGAGGCGGCAGTGTGCGCTCAGTCTATTGACGGCACCCTCCAGCTGGCGGACGTTGTTGTGGATGTGTTCCGCGATGAAAAAGGCAACGTTATGCGGGATCTGCAGCCCTTTTTGTTCGGCTTTATGCATTAAAATGGCCACCCGTGTTTCCAGTTCCGGGATGCCCATATGGGCCACGAGGCCTCCTTCCATTTTGCCGATCGTTCTCTCAGAAAGTTTTAGTAAGGATGGCGCCTTATCACTGGTGATGACGATCTGCGCGCCTTTGTTTTTTAGCGCTTCAAAAGTAAACGCAAGCTCTTCTTCGAAATTGAGCCTATTTTGTAAAAACTGGATATCGTCGACTAAAAGAACGTCCACTTCAGTACGGTAAAAGCGTTTCATCTTTTCGATCGACTTGTTGCGTAGGTTATCGACCAGTTCGTTGATGAAGGCTTCGGTAGTAATGCATTGGATGCGCAGTTTTTTGTGGTTTTCGCGAATGTAATGCCCGATGCTGTGGAGGATGTGGGTCTTTCCCAAGCCGACACCCCCGTGGATAAAGAGGGGATTGTATGACATGCCCGGACGTTGGGCGACTCCCATGGCCGCTGACTTGACGAATTGGTTTGTAGCGCCTTCGATAAAGGTTTCGAAACGGTACTGGTTGTTGAGCTTGACTTCGGGGAAGTTATCTTTATTGGCATCAATTTTAATTGAGGGTGCAGCTGTAAACACCGGAGCACTTTTTTTCTGGTGTGCAACGACAAACTGGATAGCCAGTTCGCCATTGTCCGTGACAGGAAGAAAAGAAAGGAGGTCTTGTTTATAGTTTGACAGGAGGTATTCCTGCACAAAAATGTTAGGAACTTCAAGGGTAAGCAGCTCTTCAGTTGATTCAATGACTTGAATCGGGGCAAACCAATTTCCAAAGGCTGCCGGTGAACACTTCTTTTTGGCAAAATGCAAAAATTGAGTCCAGGCGTCGCGTGTATCACAAGCTAGCATAGTTAATAGTCCTTAAAGTTATGAACAACGTTTCCACAACATATTCTGGGGGTGATTAATATGGAGAATCTAGCATGAGCGAACTTAGCTAGCAAGTGATTTAATCCAAGCTTGACGTTCAAATTTCGATAAAGCCTTGATTATCAAAAATGGAAGACCAAGATAAAAAAATTGGATGTTACTATTCCCCTCTGTAGGACCTAATCCACTCATTTTAAATATTTTGTATTTTATTGACAGCTATTATTTATTCAGGATCAGAAAGATAGGACGAAATTGGGGAGGTGGGGGAAGGCAGCAGGGCGACAATCACACATTTATTAAACACAAAGACACAAAGGCACTAAGACACTAATATTCTGTGGTTTAGACTGGTTTACCGCAGAGCCGCAGAGAACGCTGAGACTACGCAGAGAATTTTGATCACTAAATAAATGAAGAGAGCTCAGAGGCTTCTGAAAAGTTATTAACCATATGACAGATACCATCCTTGAGCAGCTCGACATTAAAGTTAATTAATAGTCCTACAGGACAGCCGGTGAGTTTTAGATAAAAGAAAAAATTCTCTGCGCATTCTCAGCGCTCTCTGCGACTCTGCGGTGAATTTCTCGTACCTACTCCGAATCTCAGTTGCCCGTCTCCTTGCTTGAAAACAATGGGTATGAAGGTTATACTGCGGGGCGTTGATATTTTGCGCTTTCACGCTGCGGAAAGCGCAAAATATCAACACCCCGCAGTATAACATCTTCTTTTAGATAATTGGAGTGAACAAAATGTTTTTACCTTATGCCAGGCAATCGATCGATGAAAGCGATCTGAAAGCAGTCCAGGAAGCTTTGAAAGAGGATCTGATTACCAGAGGCCCCCCCGTAGCCGAATTCGAAAAGGCGATCGCTGAATTTTGCGGCGCCCGCTTTGCTGTGGCTTTCTCGAGCGGCACCACAGCTTTGATGGGAGCCTTCTTCGCTGCCGGAACCTCCCCTTACGATCAGGTTTATTCTTCTCCTAATACCTATATCGCTTCTGTAGGAATCCCTGTTCAGATGGGCATCAGGCCACGGCTCGTAGATATCGACCGGTCAAACGGTAACATCGATTTAGAATTGCTTGAAAAAGAGCTTGAAACACCATTCTCAAGAGGGAAGCCAATCATCGTGCCGGTCCACTTTTCAGGCATTGCCGTCGATATGAGGAAGCTGGACAAGATGATCAAACATCCCGATGCCGTAGTGATTGAAGATGCGGCCCATGCTATTGGATCAGCTTATCCTTCGGGTGAAAAGGTAGGCTCCTGCGCCTACAGCCAGATGACGATTTTCAGCTTTCACCCCGCCAAGACCATCACGGCTGGAGAAGGAGGGATGGTGACAACCAATGACGAAAACCTGTACCACCGCCTGCAGCTTTATCGGGATAACGGCATCGAACGAGCGGCGCCCCATCTGCAGCAACCTAGTGCCCTAGGCTATTACGAAGTCAGTGCCATCACAGGCAATTTCAACTTAACCTCTTTCCAGGCGGCATTGGGCCTAAGCCAGTTTAAAAGGCTTGATAAATTTGTCGATCAAAGGCGCAAGCTGATTAAAAAATACCGCAGTTTATTAATTGATGTTACTCATATTCAGCTGTTTAGCGAAGAGTATGATGAACGGTCGGCCTATCATCTTTTTGTGGTGCAGATCGATTTTGCGGCCTATCGCACCACCCGGGAAAATGTGATGCGCGCCCTCAAGGAAAGGGGAGTCGGCACCCAAGTCCACTATATCCCCCTCTACCGCCACCCTGTATTGAAGATGTTGGATGATTATTCGGAGTTCCCCAAAGCAGAACAATACTATGCTCGGGCATTGTCATTACCACTCTATTACGATCTCACAGAAAACGATGTTGAGAGAGTTTGTCAGGAACTGATTAATTTATTGCGAATCTAATCCACAGAAAAGGACGAATGGGGCGAATGGGGCGAATGGGGCGAATGGGACGAATGGGACGAATGGGGCATTTTTCTCTTTATAATTTCCGAATTTCGAATTTCCTTTTTAGCTATTTGCTAGAATAAGCGCCTTAGCGACGTTGGCAATCTGTAGGTTTTTCTCGTTTTTGAGAATGTTGGCTAGTTGCATTGCTTCTTCCTTACGGCCAAGCATCAGAAATGCTTTGGTGAGGTTGAGCAGAGTAGGCCCATGGTCTGCCTCTATTTTTAATGCTTTATCAAAGCATTTTAGAGCTTTAGCTGGATAATTAAGCTGAAGGTAAATAGCCCCTAATGTCTGAGCATCGTAGGCGCTTTCCGGATCGAGGACATTTAAGGCCTCAAAGAAAGCGAGCGCGATATCGTACTTCCCCTGTCTGACATAGGAGTAGCCGGTATAGCGCAAATCTTCAATATGCTCTTCGTTCCAGTTAAGCTTTTCAATCCAATTAATTTTTCCCATGAATTACCCTTGCAAGAATTGACCTACGCGGCCGACGATAAAGCTCAGCCATGTATTAATTTTGTCAATCTGATCGAAACAGCTTTTAATTGCACCTTTTTCCTTTTCATCTTCAGGGGTTTCGCAGATTACTTCATCCAGTTTTCGCTCGTCATCATCTTCTTTTTCAAACGATCCTAAGCTAGGGGCAACACGGAAAAACCCGAAAGGGGAGCGGCGCTGAAAGCGATACCTTGGAGGTGGAAAGAAATAAGCCCAAGGGGCCTGCACAGGAACAATACCCAATAGGAGTTCCATTTCTGAGATTCTTGGGTATAAATCAACTAATGAGATTTGCGCTGGAATAGATGCTGCTTCATCCAGGTGATACTGCTGATTGATCTGTTCAATCATCTGGGTGCGGCGGGCATATTGGATGTAAATATTCAAATCCAATTTATCAATCGTAGTCATAATAGCCTCGAAAGGAATGTGCTCATCCCTTCATTATCATTTTAGCACTAAGAAGATTTAATTGTAAACTTCATAGGAAGCCTCCTGAGATTCGGAGTAGGTACTTATCGTCATTATAACCGCGGAGCCGCAGAGATCGCTGAGCAAACGCAGAGAGTTTTTCTACGATCAAAATCTCTCTGCGCTTGCTCAGCGATCTCTGCGGCTCCGCGGTAAAATCTTCTATACAACTTTCTAGCCAACCCTTACTAGAGCCACTTTCCTATACCCAAACGGTATCTCTGACATCTCGTTCCTACTCCGAATCTCAGGAAGCCTCGCTTAGTCCAGATAGAGACGGCATAGGTTCAGAGATCTTGATCTAGAAGAAATGGCAAGAGACGCGAAATGAGATAAGCGTCATCATTACCTCAGATTCGGAGTAGGTGCCGAGCGTCAGGAGCCAGGAGAAAATAGCCGCGGCAGCGGCGTAGGATGTCAGCCCCGTGCGAAGAAGCTAAAAGCTTCGAGCGTGGGGTAAACATGCAACATAAAATTACAGCCCCGGCAGGGGTGTAAGAGAAGGCGTGGAGGCCAAAATGTGCTGCTACAGAACCCTTCTCTTACACCCCTGCCGGGGCTGTTATAATATCGTATACCGTTACCCCACGCTCGAAGCCTCCGGCTTCTTCGCGCGGGGCTGACATCCTACGCCGCTGCCGCGGTTGTTTTCTCCTGGCTCCTGACGCTCGGCACCTACTCCGAATCTGAGATCATTAAGTGTGTACTTGACGAAGTCCTTGAACTTGCGGGGCTTTGCACCGCCGCTTCAAAAACTTCTCCAAGCACATAGTGACCTTAACTACTAATCAATCAGTTCATACACTAATCTAAGACCTGATTCAGGATATTCGGTCTCCGTTGCTGTAAGCGCTTCGCATAGTTTCCTCAGAGCATTATCGTGTCCTTGTGTTGCTAAATGATGCATACGCACACGCAGAACCTTATTCTTCTCATCAACAACAAGATCAACTTCATCATTATAAATCTCCCGTAACAGTGTTCTTGTAGCATTCCTGTCAAAATTCGGGACTACTTCCCTTAAAAGGTTCGACATTGCAGTTTCAGCCCGATAGGCGATCATCTTAACTGTATCTATAAGATGCTTGCCTGACTGACTAAGTTGCTCAAATCTTTCTTGTTCCGGAAGCTCGTCCACAGTAATATGCTTCCCTTCTTTTTTACGTTCCTCCTTCAGCGTCGCGATTTTAGCCTCCAGAGACTGGATTTCATCAAATAGTATCCCTTGACGCTCAGTATATTTCTCTACCTCTTTCTGCTCGATATCAACGTCGAGCAATGTGGCAGCCAACTTGGCACGGTTTTTACTAAGCGTACTATTAGCTTTTTTTATTTCTGAATCTAATTTTCTATATTTTGGGTTAATTATCTTTGTTTGTCCGTGAACCGGTTCCGTCTCATATTCGATCAACTTATCCAAAGAGAAGTTTTCTCTCATGTACTTGATGTAGTTTTCCTGAGACCACCTGCTAAAAGTGTCTACTGAAACTGTTACTATATCGCTTTTAAAGTTAGTTGAAAGCATTGAACATTGAGTTTCACCTTTTTTATTTGCTTTTAACTTTCTTACTTCTCGCATCCAAAGACAACCTGCCAAATATACCCCTCGCTCAGCCAAATTATATTGTACGACCTCACCGGTAGCCAACTTTACTTCGTATTTTTTAAATTCATCTTTGGACCACTCTTCACGTGCACCTTTATGGTACGTTTGAATGGCGATTCTTTGATTCCAAAGTCTCTTAAAGAGTGATGGACTATAACCTTCCCGATCAAAGATAATTGTAAAACGGGGAAGTAATTTATCAGCATCTAATTGCTCCTGGCTTGGCTGTGCAGGAACTTCCTTAAGCAATCGAGGGATGATGTCGTTTTCAAGTACTTGAACCAATCCGGGATCAACAGCCTTTGTTACAAAAAAAACAGGGTTGCCGTTGGCTATGTTGACCCAGTAATCTGTCGTCGCTCTTAAACATAATTTTTGTCTGGAGACATAATGACGAGGCAGCTGTGTCAGGCTCCCATGATAAGGTCGAACATGTCCATCAACATAGAGTACACCTGCCTCATCCGTTCCCTTAAG
>JABDDC010000010.1 GCA_013287815.1 Chlamydiota bacterium | reverse complement strand
TAACCATGTTTGGACTGTCTTCATCCATGATTGTAAAGAGTGCCGCAACGTATTTGCATGAACAATTTCCTTTATTCCGAATTTCAATCGCTAGATATGATATCTACTCAATACATTCTCTTAAGCGCTATCGTGATCTCAGTCTCAATTTTTCACAGCAGAAATACAGTCTGGAATATTACCTGTCTAAATCACATATAGTGAAAAATATCTCTCTAAAAAATGACAGGTCTATCTTCGAAATCATTGGCAAAGAAAATTTTAATGATGAAGCAAGTCCCTGGGAAATTTGCTTAAGAGTGATGAAAATTGTTGCGGAGCATGATGTTTCCAAGAGAGTTTCTGATGAGGAGTTTGTCCCTTATTGCGAAAATATAGCAAAAATTATTTATAAGGGACGAGACGTTTCCAGGTTAAAGGCTACCACCACCACTTTACTATAACGAATAAGTCTTCTCTATAACTCAATTTTCTGTTACGATAAAGTTTCGACAAGATTGAAGGTTAATTACTAATGCCTGACAGAAATAGTATTCTTGAGAACCAACAGGAACTCAAGTTTTCTGGTGAACAAGGTTTCTTTGACAAAAGCAAAGCTATCCGCTCTGTCATCATTTTTATTTTTGCTGCTGTTATTTTTTTCTTTTTGCACTTTCGCGAAGTGCAAGTCGAGATTTTAGATCTTAACACCATTGCACCTCGGTATATCGTTTCACAGGTCAGTTTTGATTTCCCTGATGAGGAAGCGACGCTAATCATGAAGCAAGATGCTGTGCGTGAGATTGGCAAAATCTATATGATCTCACCTATAGATATCAGGCAAAGGCGAATCGAGTTTGAAAATTTTCTAGTCTATAACCAGTCGTGGCATCAGGAGCAAACAGAAAGTGGTACGTTCGAGGCTCTCTATAAAGGGACCGAGATCATGGAAAATGCCCTAGTGGATCTGAGGCTGACAGATCCGCGCACCATCGATAAGATGAGGGAACTAAGTTTTTCGACTGAGAACTACGAACCTTATACACCGAATACAACACTGTCAGGTATGATTCTTCCGCAGCAAATTTGGGATAATATCCAGAAAAAATATTTCGCAACTTATACCCCTTTGATTGGCGCACTCATCATCGAATTTTTCAAAAATAGTCCTTGGCATATTGAGGAAGATATCCCCGCTCAAAGGCAGCTGCGTAAAGAAATCCAGGCTAAAGTTCCTGATAAATTAACTCATGTTAATGCCGGAAGCCGCATTATCGACCAGGGTGAGAAAGTGACGGCACGTCATATAGCAATGCTGCAAGCCATGAAAAATACACTTAGCACAAGAAGGAATTTAACTCATCCGCTGACATTGATCGGCAGTTTCATTTTAACATTGCTCTTTGTGGGCATCTTTTTAGCCTATTTCCAGATCAATCAGCCTCACATACTGACATCCAATCGAAAGCTTTTTCTGCTCATCACGATACTGACAATGACGCTTGGCATATCCAAACTGACTGAACTGATTCTTTTGAGTTCGACCAATAATCTTATTGAAACCATCCGTTATCCGCTCTTTGTACCGCTGGCTGCCATTTTGATTTGCAGTTTGATTAATCCGGCTGTTGCTACCTTCTCAAGCGGATTTCTTGCTATTATTTCTTCGCTTTCGTTGGCATTTGACTGGAGTGGATTCCTGATCTTAAATCTAACTGCATCCCTGGTAGCGATACTGAGCATCTCATCATTAAGAAGAAGAAAAGAGATCTTTGTGGTCTGCATTAAGGCGTGGTTTGGATGTATCCTGGCCATTGTGGGATTGCATCTGTATAACAGCAGCGCCTGGGAAATTTCTGTGATGGCCGACATCGTCAGCTCAGCCTTTTTCATGCTCATCACCGCCGTATTAGTCGTCGGACTGCTCCCATTGCTTGAATCGGGATTCGGAATTATGACAGACGTCACTTTGATGGAATATATGGATCCTAACAACGATCTGTTAAGGCGCCTGACCTTGGAAGCTCCTGGAACATATCAACACTCTGTCGTAGTGGGCAATTTATCCGAAGCGGCGTCCATTGCCATTGGAGCTAATGGATTGTTCTGTCGCGTCGCGACTTTATACCACGATGTAGGCAAGATGGCCACGTCGCAATATTTTACTGAAAATCAGCTCGGCGAGGTCAACATCCACCAGCTGCTCACTCCGCAAGAATCTGCCCAGGTCATCATGGCGCACGTCCCTGAAGGGGTCGTGATGGCCCGAGAGGCAGGTCTGCCTGAACCGATTATCGACATCATCAAGGAACACCATGGGACAACGCTCGTCTATTATTTCTATCGCAAGCAGGTTGAGAAGATGGGCAGTGATCCAGACAAGGTCAATGAAAAAGAGTTCCGCTACGCAGGACCGAAGCCTCGCAGCAAGGAGTCGGGCATCATCATGATCGCCGACACTTTTGAGGCAGCTTCCCGTTCGCTCGATAAAGTCAATGAAGAAACCCTCAGCGAACTCATCGACCGCCTCGTCAGGGAAAAAGTGGAAGATGGGCAATTCGACCAATGCCTCCTCACTTTTGAAGAACTCTCCATTGTCAAAAAGACTCTCGTTAAAACCCTGCTGGCCGCCGGCCACTCCCGAGTCAAATACCCATCGCAACCGGAAAGAAAACCTCGGGATGTCACTCTTGAGGAATCGATCTGATGAAGCATCAAACTGCACTTGTGACAGGAGCGTCATCGGGCATCGGCGAAGCCTTATGCCGCCGCCTGGCACGTGAAGGCCTAAAGCTGATCATCTCAGGACGCAATAAGGACAAATTAACTGAGCTGAGTGTTGAACTGGGTTGCGTCATCAAAATTATTCCCGCTGACTTACTTTTGCTTGAAGGGAGAGAAGAGGTGATCGCGTCCATCCACAGTTTCATTCCTGATCTGGTGGTCAACAATGCAGGCTTTGGACTCTATGGAGAAGCATTAAGTTATACTACAGAAGAAGAAGTCGGAATTTTGGAAGTGAATTGCAGGGCTGTACTTGAATTGACTCTAGAAGCCGCCAGGAGCCTAAAAGAAAAGCAGCTAACAGGAGTAGTGTTAAATGTCTCTTCGGTTGCTGCTTATATGATCTTTCCATATTCTGCAGTTTATTGTGCGTCTAAAGCTTTTGTCTCTTCATTTTCCCAATCATTTGACCTGGAGATGGAACCATACGGTATTAGGGTTCTATCAGCTAATCCCGGGATGGTTTCAACAGATTTTTCCAGAAGGGCAGGAAGTGAAGAAGAGAATCAAAAGAATCCATTATCGATGGATGCAAATAGTGTTGCTGATGATATATGGAAACAGATTGTAAAACAAAAACCATTACAAGTAATAGATTGGAAGTATCGTGTCCTGTTATTTGTGACGAATATTTTCCCCACACGATGGGTAGCTAAAATGTTAAAAAGAAGAATACAAAAAAGATTAAATAGAGATACATGACTTCAACTACAGAACAAAATCCCCCTGTCAGCGGCTTTGAGAGGTTTAACCTCGATCCGCTAATCATCAAAGCGCTCGAGAAGATGGACTATAAAGAACCTTCTCCCATCCAAGTGCATGCCATCCCACTTATCCAGCTGAACCAGGACCTCATAGCCCTGTCCAAAACCGGATCGGGTAAGACGGCTGCTTGTGCCATTCCCATTTGCAACCGGGTGGATACCACCAAGACTTATGTGCAAACACTGATTGTCGTACCAACACGAGAGCTTGCTTTGCAGTATGCCTCTGAGGCGCAGAGAATCGGTATCAATAAGGGCGTCAAGGCGTTTGCCATTTTCGGCGGTGAAGACGCAGCAATGCAGCAGTCTAAACTTAAACATGGCGTGCAGGTGCTAGTGGCAACGCCGGGACGGCTGATTGACTTCATCTATTCCCGTCAAATCGATCTTTCACATGTCGATACGCTGATCCTGGACGAAGCGGACGAGATGCTGAGCATGGGTTTTTATGATGACTTGGAATTTATCATCCAATGCCTTGTCCATTCGCACCAGACGCTCCTATTCTCCGCGACGATGCCTCCGTCTATCCGGAAGCTCGCCAAGCAGCACATGAAAGATCCGCAAGAAGTAAATCTTATTTTAGATGATGTCAGCCCGCAGCTGATCGACCACTTCTTTCTTTTTTGTCACCATGGTCAGCGAGATCAAGAACTTGCTCAGCAGATCGAAAAGATGCAACCTAGACAAGCCATTGTATTCTGTCATTCGAGAGATCAGGTTGAAAAGGTGTGCCGTTCATTAAAAGCAAAGATCGATGGGGTTGACTTCCTCCACGCCGGGCTTACGCAAGACACCCGCAGCACTGTCACCAATAAATTCCGGTCAGGGAAGATTAGAATTCTGGTAGCGACAGATGTCGTCGCCCGCGGACTCGACTTCTCTCACGTCACCCATGTATTCATCTATCAGCTGCCTTCAGATCCCGATGTCTACGTCCACCGATCGGGAAGAACGGGACGCTACGGCAAGGCCGGCGTCGTCATCTCTCTCGTCACACAGCGTGAAGTCAGCTCCGTGCAACGAATCGCCAACCAGATCAAGCAGACGCCTGTCTGGATTGGAAAGGCGCCTGATGAGTCAGGAACCAGGGGGCAGGAGTCAGAAGGAAAGGGATACCAAGGGCACCAACGACCAAGGGGACCAAGAAGGTCTTAATTTACAGGATTCTTCCAGGATTAATAGTATTTTATGGTCTTAGTTTTCCGATCGCTGTGCTAATGATCGTCATGTTAGCCTTCGTCAGATTCGTTAACCCTGCATTCTCAAAATCTATTACATCTAGTAAATCGATGGTTTTATCAATAGATGCATTATGCGCTGTTTCACCGGGCCTCTTTAACTCTGTCAGCACGCTTCTAATTTTTGCCCTATCAACTTCTGTCAGTGTTGTATTATTGAGTAATCTAAGTGCATTATCAACTTTTTCATTGAGAGGAAGAAATGCCAAGTGTTTCATTAGCAGTTGGTCAAGAAAGCTTGCGATGTTTTCACCGGTAAATTTTTCAAAATTATTTACATTTTGCTTTCTAGCCTCTTTTTGGATATTTGTGATTGCTTTTTGTACTTGTTCTTCATTTACTGATCCTTCTAATTTTTTGAGAAGAAATGTTAATTGAAATGCAAAATCACTTTTTGTATGAAGACCAAAAGGTATTATGATTTTTTTTAATACTTCTTGTGTCTTTGGCCCAATTTGTGTTTTGCAACAATGTTCATTTAGGGTTCTTTCAAGATTATTGTTTTTTGATACAGTATATTTCTCTCCTAATACATTCGCAGCCTTTTGAAATATTGCCACTTTAGCCTCATTGGCTGCTTTTAGGTCCTTGGCTTCATCAAGGTTTTTAAGAAGTGTAGGTAATGTTGCTACTAACGTAGTATATTTACCACTCATTTCAGGATCCGTTTCGGAAACACCAAGACCATTGATGATTATATTCATTGTTGCCTGAGTCTCCTCACGAAGATCTGCTTTCTTGAGTACTATATTTGTTGTCATAGGTGTTGTTGCTTTATCAGTGCGGGATATCTTTGATTTAATGGAATCCACGAGCCTGGAAATCATTGATTTTTGTGGTGTGATTACCGTTATTTCTTTTCCGGGGATTACTTTTTGTCTTATTTTTTGCTCTGGCGTACTAAAAAATCCGCCAGATTGATTTGAACCGGATGGGGGAAAGGAAACCATAGATACCTCCCTAAGATTGATGATTTATTAGCTTTTACGCTATAAGTGCAAGATCTATGCCAAAAATTGAGTAACCGCTATCTTAATTGAAATTCCTGATTTGCCTGGTTGTATGGCAGACGGAGAAACAATAGAAGAAGCCTTTCAGGAAGCTGAGAGTGCGATTGAATCTTGGATAAAAACTGCAAAAGAATTTGGCGATCCCATTCCAGATCCGAGTACAACCAAACGTTATAGCGGTCAATGGAGGCTGCGAGTTCCAAAAAGCCTTCACGCTGCATTAGCACTGCGTGCTAAGCATGAAGGTGTAAGTCTCAATTTACTTACTGCTACAATTCTAGCCGACGGCCTTGAACAAAGATGGCCACATCATTAGGCCGTATTTGACGCCGTTATTGCAGCAGCTCTTTTTTGAGGAAATCGAGAAGGATATCGCACCTTTTCTTGGCGACGGCGATTCCTTCTTCAATGGTCTTGAATTTGCGCTCCCGAAGGCCACAGCTTAGTTTGATCTTGGGTTCTGTCCCTGAGGGACGCACCATCGCCTTAGATCCATCCTCCAGCCAGTAGAGAAGCACATCGGAGATGGGAAGAATCAGATGATCGGTTTTTCCCGAATCGAGATAATGCTTGGTTGATGTCAGATAATCTTCGATGGAGACTACTTTGTTTCCGGCGATCTCTTTAAGGTTTGTTTTGCGTAGGCGATCCATGTTGGCAGACATCTGCTCCTTCCCTTCTTTTGTTTCGCTAAAATTGATCGAAACGGTCTTTTCTTCGAATATTCCATATTTAAAATAGAGCTTGTCAAGATCATCTAAGAGGGTTTTACCTTGTAACTTAGCTTGCAGGGCTACTTCGCAGATGAGAGCCGAACAGACAACAGCATCCTTATCCCTTGAGAAAGTACCTGTTAAATAGCCGTACGATTCTTCGCCCCCAAAGATAAATTGATAACCATTTGCAAGCGTTTCCCATTCATGAATTTTTTCGCCGATGTATTTAAATCCGGTTAAGACATTGAAACAGGTCCGTTTATAGTCGTCACAGATAGCCTGGAATAGCTCGGTCGTCCCAATAGATTTGATAAAGGCTCCCTTTTCCGGCAGCTTTTTTTGCTTTGTTAAGGCCTCGCAGATATGGGCCATGCAAATGGATAGAATCTGATTGCCGGTTAGAAGGGTGACGCTGTCTCCTTTTCTGACTCCAACGCCCATCCTGTCGGCATCCGGATCGGTCGCCACGAGAATATCCCCTTTGGTTTTGAGAAGAAGGTCGACACCTAGCTGCATCGCGGCTTTTTCTTCCGGATTTGGATAATTGGCCGTTGGGAAATCCCCGTCGGGAATGATCTGTTTTTCAACATAGGATATTGAATCAAAGCCCCAGTCATTCAACACCCTTGGAACGAGTGTGATTCCAGTGCCATGAAGGCTAGTATAAACGACATTGAGTTCTTCCCCCCGTTTTTTGTTATCGTCAGGGTAATTCTGCAAGGTGTGTATATCTTTGACATAGGCATCATCGATCTCAGTCCCGATTTCTTCAATGAGTGGTGAATTTAAAGATGACAATTGTCTGACCATATCGGGATCGGTGATTTTACCGGCTTCAGAGATAATGCCAGTATCATGGGGGTGAACCACTTGAGCCCCATCAAACCAGTATACTTTGTATCCGTTGTACTGCGGCGGATTATGCGAAGCAGTGATCATCACAGCCGAGAGACACTTTTTGTACCGGCAACCATAAGAGACAAGGGGAGTGGGCCGAATATCTTTATATAAATAGACTTTGATTCCGTTGCCGGCTAATACCTTGGCTGTCTCTTCAGCAAATTCGCGCGAGTGGTGCCTTGAATCATATCCAATTAAAACAGAATAACCGTTAACAGGCTTGTGCTGTTTTAAAATATAATTGGCCAATCCTTGCGTTGCAGCTCCTACAGTATAGGTATTCATCCTATTGGAGCCTATCCCCATTGTGCCGCGTAGGCCCGCAGTGCCAAACGTCAACTTGGTAAAGAAGGCGTCGACTACAGACTTAGGATCTTTTTGAAGCATCTCCCGAATTGCTCCCTTAGTCTTCTCATCATAGCTCCCTTCCAGCCATTCATTGACGTTCTTTTGGGTCACCGGATCTAGTTGAACGGTAATATTCATAGTACTCTCCTTTTTAATCCGGATGCTAACATATCGACGTTTTGCCTCACAAGATTAAACCTGGAAATGGCGATTCGAAGGGGGCTCCAGACGCAAGATTTTGGTTCATAACGCGTTGAGGCGAAGGGGGGCATACCCAAACGCATCTTCAAATCAATGCCAGAAAAGGGCTGAGATATGTATCTGAACGAAGTTGAAAAATAATGAAGGGGGCAAGCTGTGGGTCGATGTGCAAAAAAGAATAAAGCTCCAAAGGAGCGGCAGAAGGGTAATTGTGCTTTGAACCCATTTTAACAGATTTTCGTCCAAGCTCTACATAAGCTTATCAAGCTCTTCTTGCTGGAGGGATTTCTGTGTCTCAATGGTGTTAAATGCATTGATGGGTGCGCTGAGGCGGATTCCTTCGCAGTGTTTGGCAGCCGTGATCCACGCTTCGCGCGAGTCCAGGTTTTTTGGCCACCACGGGAAGGTCCTACATTGGGTGGGACGGACGGGATAAATTTGACACTTGTTATCTTTTAGAAATACGCAGTCGTATGTTTTGTGGTGCTCAAGCAAAGAGAAGTTCCCTTTGACCATCCGTAGGTAGGTACGAGAAAATTCCTGAACGGTGATTTTAAGGTATTCTGCGATTTTAACTATTTCATCATCATTCAGCCATACATAACCGGGTGATCCGGTACAGCAATTGCCGCAGCCGGTGCATTCAAATTGGAGCCCATCGGCATACCAGGGCTTTTCATCTTGTAAAACTTTGAGCATTTTAATCTTTATCTTTGATGATTTGTCTGATGCCCGCCACGACAAAAAGGATCAGAAAAACAATGCAGACAATGCCAACTACGGCCGCTTCCACAAATAATGCCATTAACATAATCACCTCACTAGTCCCTTATTCTATTTTAGTTTCTCCGAATGTAAGTGCACTGACAAAGAAGAGACTTTCATCCCTTTCTAAAATCCATTGAATGACATGTGAATCGGGCATTTTTTTATTTAATTCCCCAAAAACACAAGTATCGAGTAGGTACATTTAGAAATCCACTTCTCTAGGAAAGTCTTTTTTACGCTCTAGATCTAATTTTACACCGTAAAAAGGGGAATTTTTAAAAAAATCAACTAGATTATCTTGCGGTTGGCTAAGCTTTTTATAAAGTTCGTAAGAAAGGAGGACAACTGCATGTTCGCCGTATTTAGTAATTTCTTGAGGACCATCTTTCATTGCAATTTCTACCACTTCACTAAAGTGATTTTTTGCATCCTATAACTTCCATTTTCTTAGTCCCATAGCTTACTCCTGGCTAGACTGTCTAGCCTGATTATATAATTTTTTATCTTTTTATTCAATTAAAAGCTGATTTCGTTGCGGAGGAGTCCAAAGACTTCTTTGAGTAGTTTGTCGGTAAGAACCGCGGGGCCGGGGCCGTAGGTGAGGGAGCGGCCTTGATGGATGACTTGCAGCTCGTCGCAGTGGCGGGAAGCGGCAGCCAGATCGTGGATGGCGGCGATGACGGTTTTTCCTTGTTCTGCCATTTGGCGCAGTAGCTTCCAGATGTCGAGCTGATGGCGCAGGTCGAGGTGGGTCATCGGTTCGTCCAGCAAGATGACCGGCGCTTCGGTAGTCAGGGCCCTGGCAATATAAATGCGTTGCTTTTCTCCGCCGGATAGTTCTGAAAGAAAGGCATCTTTCAGATGCCAGGCATCGGCATGTTTTAGTCCTCTTTCAACAGCTAATGAATGGAGATGTTTTTCGTGATGGGGATAGCGCCCCAGGGCTGCCATCTCGTATGCTGTGATGTCGAATTGCAGTTGCGGATTTTGCGGGACTAACGAGATGGTCTTGCTGATCTCTTCACGCGGTTGTTTTAAGAGATCTTTGCCGTTCCATTCGACCAGGCCTGAGGTGGGCTGCCAAATGCCTGTGACCGTTTTGAGAAGGGATGACTTACCGGCTCCATTAGGACCGATAATGCCGTAAAGCGACCCGGGTTTATAGCTGATGGTGATCTCACGGATGAGGTTATTATAGGAAAGATTTTTGAGTATCAGTGCCATATCAAATCCTACAGGTGCTCCGTCGTTGTGATTTGAAAAGCAGCAGGATAAAAAAAATGCCCCCGCCGATGGCTGACAAGCTGCCAAGTGATAGGTTGGTGAGGTTGAATAGGCGGAGCATGACATCAAGTGAAGTCAAAACGGCTGCTCCTGCCACAATACATAAGGGGATAAGTTTTCGGTGATCAGTCCCTTGCAGGCGACGGGCGATGTGCGGCAGGACTAGCCCAAAAAAGGCAATCATCCCCAAAGCCGCCAGCGATCCGCCGACGAGTAGTGCGACGCACAAAAACAGTCTCCACCGTACCTTTTCGACATTGACTCCCAGATTTTTAGCTTCCTCTTCTCCAAGGGCCATCACATTCATTTCTTTTCGATAGGCCAGACAGCCAAGCAATCCGATGATCGTCAGCGGCAGCTGCATGTGGACATGCTGCCAGCTGCGGTCAATGGTCGATCCCACTTCCCATTCAGCGATGGTCTGGATCAGTTGCCAATGATCCCTGAAAGTATAAAGGAGAAAGCTTTGGAAGGCGATGAGGAGGGTGGAGATGGCGATGCCGGTGAGGATGAGATTGTTTAAGGGGGCTCCCCCTTGCATGATGGTCAGTCCGTAGACCACTCCCAAGATAAGAAACGAGCCGCCGACAGCAGACAAAGGGAGAACGAGCGGATGGAGCAGATGGAGCTGCAAAATAAAAATGAGGACGACGGCTAGCGATCCGCCTGAACTGATTCCCAGGATGCTAGGCGAGGCCAGCGGGTTTTGGAAAAGGGACTGGAGGACAGCTCCGGCAACAGCCAGAGAAGCTCCTGTGCAGATCAAAATGATAAGCCGTGGCAGCCGTTCGTCCAGGAGGGGATTCCATTCAGCCGTGATTCCTTGCAGTCTTTCAATTGTTTTGTTCCATACGCCTTCAAAAGGGATATCGCCAATGAGTAAAGTCAGGACGCAGCTTAGTGCTAGTAGCAGGAGAAAAAAGATGTTGCATTTCATAAGCAATGAGCTGCCGCTAGGGCTTGGAAGATATCATAATAGGCCAAAACGATGTATTGATTCGGCGAATCCTGCACATACTCATCAAGTATAAAGACCGGAGTTTCTTTTAAGGCTTCGGTTGCAATAGGGGTGGCGCTTGCCAAGAGGAGGCAGTCGGGATTAGACTGCAGGATGGTTTCCTGACTGATGGGAAGGCGCCAATGAGTGTCGTGGTCTGGGATGTGACAGGTAAGCCCCTGATATTTCGATACGGCACGGTTCATAAGCTGTCCTGAAAGGCATTTGTTGGTCGGGACCATATAATGATGGTGATGATATAGGTACATGGTCGATTTCAAAGCAGGGGTTTTAGAAAGGGCAGTGATCCGGTTGTCAATGGCGATGAGGGCTGAATCGATGAAGATCGAAAGGAGGGTAGCCTCCAAAGGATGGTTGGACAGATGGCCCAACTTAATCAATGTGTTTTGGATATCGTGAATTGAATCGAGATTTTTAGTGGTGTAGGTGGAAATGGATAAGTTGCTGTACAATTCTTTTGTCGATGGATGAGTGTAGTAAGCTAAGCAGGCTATATCTGGAGAAAGGAGATACAGCTGTTCGCTGCGCAGCTTTGACGCGCATGATTGGATATTTGCTATTTTTTTGTTAGAATATAAAGGTGAGTTCATGATGCCGCTGGGCAGGGCAATAATCTCCTCTGGATCGCAAAGGGCCAGTAGGAGCCCGGCAGTCATATCGGTTTGGGGTAGCAGTTTCATACTGATCTTATTAGCACAAATGGAATGGCCGCAGTCATTGGTCACACAACACGAACGCAATTCATTATTGATCCGTTGCAATTCCTCGGGTGATGAATCGCGGATCAGCTGTCCGATGACTGTGGCTTGCAGAAGTTTGTCAGAAGGCAGTTTATCGATATTTTGTTTGCCTTGGACTGTCAGGGCCTCTGCATCTGTTTCCCATTGATTGATAAGCTGCAGCATGAGGCGAGTATTACCTGCCAGCGCTTCTTTTAGTGCTTCTCTTTGAATGGGAGATAGATAGCCGATTAACTTTTCGGTCTCTAGATTGTTCAAAGGAACTATGACAGAAATAGAACTTGAAGTTGTAGTCTTGAATGCTGTGATCCACCATCCAGCAATAAATGCAATCGTCAAAATGTACAGCATGGTGGAATTCATATAATATTCTTTTCGTTGGCGCGAAGCGCAGAGGGCGGCGCAGCCGCTTTGGAGTGCGCGTAGATTGCTACCGCTTTTTTTGCGGCTTCGGCTTGCCCGTCCTATTACCCATAAGTTTCCTGCGCTCAGTCCCGATAGGGACGACATGTGTATAGCCCATAGTGTAGCCCTGGAAGGGCAAACTATGGGTAGGTGTTAAAACAAATGTGAGTCCCGATAGGGACGACATGTGTATAAGTCGCGGAATAGACATATGCCGTCCCTATCGGGACTCACATTGTTGTTGCTCACTATACCCTTAGTTTATTCCTCTTCTTCGTCGGCGTCAGCGATGAGAGCCTCGGTGAGGATGGCAATACCTGCTGTCGATGAAGCATAGGTCAGAGTGTTCTTGACGACTTTGGCAGGATCGATTACTCCGGCAGCCACGAGGTCTTCCACTTTTTCGGTAAAGGCGTTGAATCCGTAATTCTTGGGCGACTTCAGCACTTCATTGAGGATGACGCTGCCGTCGAATCCGGTATTTGTAGCAATCTGTTTGAGAGGTGCCTCACAGGCTAGGAAAACAATTTTAGCGCCTAGCGCTTCATCGCCTTGCAGCTTGAGAGTTTGAGCTGCTCTACTGGCATTGAGAAGCGCCACACCGCCTCCAGGAACGATTCCTTCTTCCAGTGCTGCTTTGGTTGAATTCAAGCTGTCATCAAACATTTGCTTCTTCTGCTTCATTTCTGTTTCGGTGGCGGCTCCAACACGGATAACAGCGACGCCGCCGCTCAGCTTGGCACGGCGCTCTTGGAGCTTCTCTTTGTCGTACGAGCTGGTTGCCAGGTCGATTTCGGTATCGATTTGCTTCACTCTAGTGTTGATTTGCTCTTGCGTGCCGGCTCCGCCGACAATTGTCGTAGCATCCTTGGTGATGGTTATTTTTTCGGCAGATCCGAGCACATCGGCGGTGATCTCTTTCAAGTTCATCCCCATCTCCTCAGATACGACCGTAGCGCCTGTCAGCATGGCGATGTCTTGCAGCATCGATTTGCGGCGATCGCCGAATCCGGGTGCCTTCACTGCAGCAATTTTAAGTGAGCCACGCAGTTTGTTGACGACGATAGTTGACAAGGCATCGCCTTCAATGTCTTCAGCAATGATGAATAGCTCTTCCTGGGTTGCAGCAATTGACTGCAATACGGGTAAAAGTTCGTGGATGTTGTTGATCTTTTTGTCGACGAGGAGTATCTTTGCGCGGTTCATTTCGATGATCATCTTTTCTGTGTTGGTGCATAAGTAGGGGCTGATATAGCCGCGATCAAATTTCATCCCTTTCACTACTTCTATAGTTGTCTCGGTAGTCTTTCCTTCCTCGATGGTGATGGCTCCGGAATTACCTACTTTTTCCATTGCTTCTGAAATCAGATCTCCGATTTCCTCATTGCCCGATGCGGAGACAATTGCAATATTACGCGTCTCTTTTTTCGTTTTAATGGGAATCGCTGCCTTTTCAATTTCTTTTACAATAGCTTCTACGGCCTTGTCCATTCCGCGCTTGATACCGATAGGGCTGGCGCCAGACGAAATGTTCTTAATACCGGCTTCGACAAGTGCCCTAAGTAAAAGAGCTCCTGTGGTCGTACCGTCGCCGCACTTTTCCTTAATCAACTGGACCACTTCTTTGGCCATGGAGCAGCCCATGTTCTCAAATTTGTCTTTGAGTTCGATATCACGGATGATACTGGCGCCGTCGTTTGTGATGGTGGGAGCACCCCAGCCTTTTTCCAATCCTACATTGCGTCCTTTTGGACCTAATGTGAACGCGACGACGTCGGCAAGCTTTCTGATGCCATTCAAAAGAAGCTCTCTGGCTTCTTCTTCAAAAATAATTTCTTTGGGTGTTGCTGACATAATGACTCCGATTTTGGATTAATTTGAAATCAGTTTAAGGTAAAAGAGGCTATTTTGCAAGGGGCAAATTTACTTTTTTAGCAATTGAACTGCTGGATTGCTAGGGTTTTGTGAGGGCTTAGGAGGAGATTTTAACACATCGCCCTGTCCCATTTGCAATAAAAGGAGCGAATAGTCTAAATAGTTCTTTTTTATAGCCTCTCCCTCTTTTAAGACAAACACAACTGGATGCAGGAAATTATCATAGTTAGAACGAGAGTCTTGTTTCATGCCAAACCTCATAGAATTAAGAGCCAAAATGATACGGGAGTTACTAATTTTAGGGAAAGGGAATTAAATAATTGGAGGAAAATAGCGCCTGCTTTTCGGGTACGGACATGAAGTTTTGAGAGGAACAAAAGAAAAAAAAAGGTGGCACCCAGATTTGAACTGGGGGATGGAAGCTTTGCAGGCTTCTGCCTTACCACTTGGCTATGCCACCTTAGCAGTCTTGAAAGGAACGTTATACAGAAAATGAAACATTAGAGTCAATTAAAATAATTCGGAAAAATGAGTAAAATGTTCGAGCTTTTAAAAGAAGGTCTAGAGGGTATTATCGAACATAAACAAGGTAAAAAGAAATTACCTAAACGAGTCGTCGACCTTCCACTGCTATAATCCTAATAACCTTGAGATTCCTGATGGTGAAATATTAGATCTTTCCCATGATAATATTGTCGTCAAGGAGGCTCGCATTACTGTAAGCGTTCACGGGGTGGGGGGGGTAGCCGTTGCCGCCACGCGCAGCGGGCGGCAACGGCTACCCTCCCCCCACCCCGTGAACGGATACGTATATAATTAGGAGTTACACATTGAGCGGTTTCATCCGCATGATGCTTTTCGACAGGATTGACCAGTCGCGCCAATCTTGTTTAAGGTTTCGTTTGAGAACAGTGATCTCCTGCTTGAGCTCATTTAGAATTTCCCATTCATGGCTTCTTTTGGCAGCCTTGTAGAGTTCTTTGAGTTGATTAAACTGTGCAAACTCGTTCATGAGTCTGTCAGAAAGCTCTGATACTTTACTTTCTAATTCGTCTTTTTTCACATACCACAAGTCGCATACCCTATCTAGCAGGAGCCGTTTCCTTTCTATTACCATTTTCTTTTTGATGGTGAGGGGGTCCATCTGCTTCAAGGCGTGGGCAAATCCGATTTTGTTTAGGGACCAGATGAGCCATTTTGTCGGATCAAAATGGTACCAGCGGATGCCATTGCGGTAGTCGTTGGCAAAGGTGTGGTGGAAGTTGTGATAGCCCTCTCCAAAGGTTAGCAATGAGATAACAAAATTATTGACGGCCGATTGTTCCTGGCAGAAGGGTTTATCACCCCAAGTGTGGGCAAGTGAATTGATAAACCATGTGAAGTGGTGGAGGGCGAACAGGCGGATCCAGCAAGCATAGAAAAAGGCGCCCCAATAATCATTTAAGAGCCAGCCGACGAAGAGAGTGGCGATGACATTTGTCAGGATCATCAGGTACTTGTAATATTTATGCTGGAACTGGACCATCTTGTTTTTCATGAGGTCGGGAACAACCTTCGGGTCGATTTTACGAGGCTTTTTCAGAATCCATAAGCAATGGGCATACCAGAAGCCTTTCTGAATGGAATAGGGATCTTCGTCAGTGTCTACGTGGGCATGGTGGAGTCGGTGGTCGAATCCCCAGCGGAGAACACTTCCCTGAGAGGCCATAGTGCCAAAGAAAAGAACGATGGCCTCAACGAATTTATTGGTCTTGTAGCTGCGGTGGGCATAGAGGCGATGGTAGCCAGCTGTGATGCTCAATCCGGTCATATAGAGGAGAATGATGGAAACGGCGATCATACCCCAACTAGGAGGTGCGTAATAGAAAATAAACGGCATGGAAACGAGTAAGATAGTTTGATAAATAATTAAAAAAAGGGCTGGCCCCCAATTAAATTCACTGCTTTTCATAAACAAACTCCTTATTAAGGATTAATTATACACTATCGAATACTTAATAACAACATATCAAGTACCATTTCTTGTTTTTTCGCAAGAAAAAAATAAGAAGGAAGGTGGCTGCACGGGAGCAAGCCACGCTCTGCAAAGCGTTGCGCGCCTCCTTTTTTTTGTTGCCAATAGAATGCCACGTAAGATAATCTGTCGGGCAAAAAGGAAAGGCTTATGAGAAGGGTTATGTTGGCAGAAATATGCCACATATTAAATATTCAGAAAAAAGTCCCGACAAATACTCCTACGGGTTATAGCACCGATACTAGAACCCTTAAAAAAGGTGAATTGTACATTGCTCTGAAGGGAGAGCGGGTGGATGGTCACGATTTTCTGGAGCAAGCCGGAAAGCAAGGCGCTTGCGCTGCGTTGGTCTCTTCCTCGTATCAGGGGGGTGATTTTGGACAGATTTTGCTGCCAGTG
Organism: Chlamydiota bacterium; assembly: GCA_013287815.1. Lineage (GTDB taxonomy): Bacteria > Chlamydiota > Chlamydiia > Chlamydiales > Parachlamydiaceae > JABDDC01. The sequence goes on along the minus strand of JABDDC010000010.1, from coordinate 35,330 downwards.
CCGGATCCCTTAAAGGCATTGCAGGAAATTGCCAGAAAGACACTGCAAAAGCATCCTGTAAGGATTGCAGCCGTGACGGGTTCCTTGGGCAAGACAACCACAAAGGAGTTTTTGAAGACGTTTCTCAGCACCAAATATCGTGTATCAGCTTCTCCGGGCAATAGTAATTCACAGGTAGGGATCCCTCTAGCCATCTTGAATCATAGCGATGGCACAGAAGATATTTTGGTGTTGGAAATGGGGATGACTCATCCCGGACAGATCGCAGGACTTGTCGACATCGCACCGCCTGAGCTGGCTTTGATTACCACCGCAGCTTTGGTCCATGCCTGGAATTTTGATTCATTGGAAGATATCATGCGTGCCAAGGCTGAAATATTGGCCCATCCAAAAACAAAATGCGGCATTGTCAATTACGATATTTTAAAGCTTGATGATGTCAAGAAGACAGGAACCTGTCAAAAGGTCTCTTTTTCGGTAGTAGACCTACATGCCGATTATTTTATGGAAGTCAAAGGAAACACCCTTATCGTCAAAGAAAAAGGAAAGACAACGGAACTAGGAACACTTGACTTGCCGGGGAATCATAATGTGCAAAACATGCTTACAGCTATAGCTGCAGCTCGTTATTTTGATTTAAGCTGGGAAGAGATAAAATCTTCCATCCCTACTCTGGTACTTCCTGAAAGACGTCTGCAACTTGTCAAAAAGAATGGAATGGTGATCTTTAACGATGCCTACAATGCCGCTGAGCTGTCTGTCAAGTCAGCTTTGGAGTCATTGCCCAAGCCGGAAGGTAATGGAACAAAGATCGCGGTGCTGGGTAGCATGATGGAACTCGGCAAGTTCTCTGATGGATGCCATTATCGTGTAGGTGAACATGCCTTAAAATACGTGGAGAAGGTTTTTTGCTTGGGGGAAGAGACCCGCCCCATCTATAACCTTTGGATGAAAGAAGAGAAGCATGCAGAAATATTTACTGACAGGCAATCGCTCGTCTACAGTTTGAAAAAAGCTGTGAAACCGAATGATGTGATTTTATTGAAAGGGTCCAGATCGAAAGAACTTTGGAAAGTGGTGGACGAGATATGATTTTATTTTTGATAGACATACTGAAAGAATTTGGCATCAGGGTGCCGTCGGTATTTGCTTATTATTCGACGAGGATGATCCTGGCGGCTATTACATCGCTGCTTCTGAGCCTATTTCTGGGTCCTTTTTTCATCCGTAAGCTCTATGAATTAAAGATTGGCCAATCGATCAGAAAAGAAGATTGCCCTCTGCTTGGACAGCTTCATGAAAAAAAGCAAAATACACCGACTATGGGGGGGATCCTGATACTGTTTTCAATGATCGTATCCCTTTTGCTGTGGATGGACCTCACCCATGTTTTTACTTTGATTCTTCTGGCTACAACGCTGTTCCTTGGATTTATTGGCGGCAGGGATGATTATCTCAAATTAAAGTACAAAAACACCAAAGGGATGTCCGGCAAAAAGAAATTGTTATTTCAGGGGCTGTTATCAGCTGTGATAGCCGCTTATTTTATCTTTGCTCCATCGATAGCTTCTGAAGATTCATGGTTCCATCCCCCGGTCATCAAAGAAAATATTTTGGTAAAAACCTCAGAAGGGGTAGAGCAGCACGCTTTCCAAAAACTTTCCTTAAAGGAATATGCCTCCAGACTTTATATCCCTTTCTTTAAGGAGCCTGTGCTGACATTCACAGGATTAGGATTGATCTTGATGGTCTTTTTTATATTTTTTGTCATCACTGGAGCATCCAATGCTGTTAATTTGACTGACGGGCTCGATGGACTGGCAACGGGTTGCTTGATGATGGTAGCCGGCTCATTAGGCTTGATCGCTTTCGTGTCCAATCACATCGATATTGCCCGTTATTTGAACATTTTATACATCGAAGGAAGCGGTGAAGTTGCCATCTATCTTTGTGCTCTGGTGGGTTCCTGCATGGGATTTTTATGGTATAATGGCCATCCCGCGCAAGTATTTATGGGTGACACCGGGTCTCTCACTCTGGGTGGAATCATTGGAGTATCGGCTGTTTTGCTGCGAAGGGAATTTTTGCTTGGACTGGTCGGCGGCATCTTCGTTGCCGAAGCCATGTCAGTTATCCTGCAGGTTTTGAGTTATAAGTATCGCAATAAGAAACGGATTTTCTTAATTGCTCCCTTGCATCACCATTTTGAGTACAAGGGATGGTCCGAGACCAAGGTGGTCATCCGCTTCTGGATAATTGGATTGTTGCTGGCGATTATTGGTGTTGCATCGCTCAAGTTCCAGTAAGCGCAAAAGCGTAAGGTATAAAAAAAGGCGGCGCAGCCGCTTGCTTTGCAAGCAAAAAACATAGGTAAAAATGATCTATAAAAACAAGAAAGTGTTGATTATAGGCTTGGGGATTAGCGGGCGAACGGCTGCGAAGCTGCTGCAGGCTCAAGGAGCTTGTGTACATGGTATTGATCGTAACGAAGCTAGCTTGAACAGCGAAGAAGTGCGATTTCTTAAAGGGATGACAACCTCTCTGGAATCTGATGTCAGGGGTCCACTCAACTATGATTTGGTGGTTATTTCACCCGGTGTGCCATCGACCAATGCTGTGTTGATAGCTGCCAAACAACAGGGGATTGAAGTCATTGGAGAGATTGAGCTAGGCTGCAGGCTAGTGAAGAATCGCGTTCTAGGTATTACCGGTACCAATGGGAAAACAACTGTTACATTATTGGTTGAGCATGTCCTGAATTATTGTGGACATAAAGCAAGGGCCTTAGGGAATGTGGGGATCCCCTTTTCCGAAGAGCTGATTGGGTTGGATCCGGAGGTGACTATAGTGTTGGAATTAAGTTCTTACCAGTTGGAGACACTTTCGCAAAGGGTGTTGGATGGAGGAGTCATCCTTAACATCACTCCCGACCATCTTGACCGCTATCCAGGGATGGAAGAATATGCCGCCGCCAAGATGTTAATGGAAAATTGTTTGAAACCCGGAGCGCCACTCTACATTGAGGACAAGACCTATCATGATTTTGGTTATCTTCTTAACCAGAAGCCGTTGAGGTATGGTTATTCACAGGATGATGATATATATACTGATTTAAAAAGTGTCTTTCAACATGGTAAGGTGGTCTTTAAGCTACCTGAAGGACTCCGTGGTAAACAAAGTCACGATGTGGAGAATATCATGGGGGCTTTTGCATTGTGCGCGATTTCAGGCACAGGCACGTTCATGAACGGCATAACGGGTGAAGAATTTGCTGAAGCTCTACGTAGTTTTGAGAAACCAAAGCATCGGATTGAGTTTGTTTTGTCAAGAAACGGGATCTGCTATTATGATGACAGCAAAGGGACCAATATTGATGCGGTCATCAGGGCTGTTGAGTTTTTGAATGGTCCGATTGTACTAATTGCCGGAGGAGTCGATAAAGGTGCGCCATATACTCCTTGGGTTGAGGTGTTTAGGAACAAAGTAAAATGTATTTGTGCAATTGGTCAGGCAGCTGCTAAAATGCAGTCTCAACTTTCACATGCGATTCCAGTAAGGATAGTAAGCGATATGGAACAGGCAGTGAGAGAGGCAACAGCTGCGGCAAAAGAGGGTGGTATTGTTTTACTCTCTCCCGGATGTTCAAGTTTTGATATGTTTATAGATTATGCCCATCGTGGCGAAGTTTTTCAAAAAGAAGTAAAAAGGTTAATGCATGACTAGAAAAGATACCATCCTTATAGCAGTTATTATCAATACAGGTTTGTTGGCTGTATTATTTGCCACAGCGATTATTTACGATTCAGATAGCGATGTCAGCCAGTCAGATAATGGGCAGCCGCTTGCAGAAGCTGTCGAATCATTTCCGGAAGCGACTTCAACGACAGCATCAGCCTCGGCACAGACCGTTGATGAAGTGGATAACGTCTTGAAGTACTATTCACAACCTACTCAGGTTTCGGTTGCAGCCGAACAGCAGCCCGAAAATTTCTCCATGCAGCAAACACCTGTCAATGCTTCCAGCGCTTTTGAAGAAAACTATAGTCCCCCTGTCAAAGCTGTCACAACAACTACGTCTTCACAAGAAGATTCGATCGATGTAACAGTCAAGAAAGGCGATTCGTTGGATAAGATCGCAAAGGCTAATGGAACAACGGTAGCTGCCATCAAGAAGGCTAGCAATTTGCAAAACGATAAATTATCGATCGGTCAGGTGTTAAAGATACCTGTCAAAAAAGACAATAAGCAAGCTAAGTCCATAGCCAAAGCTGCCGAGACAAAGGAAACGGCTGCCGGTGATGCTGTTTTTTACACAGTGAAATCAGGTGACAGCCCATGGAAAATTGCTAAGCAGTTCAATGTCAGCACTGACGATATCCTCAAATTAAATAACCTCGATGAGGCAAAGGCTCGTAATCTTAAGGCGGGCGATCGTATTCGCGTGAAGTAAGATGATTAAATTTCATCGCTTTCTTCTTTTATTTTGCGTGGCAGCAATCTTTGTCATGGGATTGGTCATGATTTTCAATACCACCTCCGCTGAGGTGCTTGACCACGCTCTTGATAAAAGCACCCATCAGGCTTTATTTAAGCAGCTGATCTTTGGTTTTATCGGGTTGCTCCTGGCAGCGTTTGTTTGGAAAGTGGGTTTTAAGAAATTGATCAGTTGGAGTCCTTATCTATTGGCCTTTTTTTGCATCTTGTTGGTGCTGATACTCATTCCAGGCATCGGACGAGAGGTGAACGGATCACGCAGATGGATTGGAATTGGTAGTTTTTCTTTTCAACCTTCTGAGTTTGTCAAATATATTGTTCCGGCATTTATTACGTACCAATTGATGAACGGAAATGGTCCTGAACTCTCATTCAAAGCCTTTTTAAAGCTCGTAGGCTATGTCTCTATCCCAATTGTTTTAATTTTAGTCGAACCGAATAACGGAACTGCCGGCGTAATCGGCTTGACTGCCATCATCATGTGCATCGTTACCCGCATTAAATTTAAATATTGGGCTGCCCCTCTTTTTGCCTTCTCGGTGATCGGAGCTATCTCTGCCTATCATCTTCCCTATGTGACGGCACGACTTAATGTTTATTTGCATCCCGAGCTCGATCTAAAAGGCAAAGGGCACCAGCCCTATCAGGCCAAGATCGCTGCCGGATCGGGCGAACTGTTTGGCCGTGGACCGGGCAGCAGCTTCCAGAAGCTCAGCTATCTGCCGGAAGCACAAAATGATTATATCGCCGCCATCTATGCTGAAGAATTTGGGTTTATCGGCGTCGCTTCTTTAATTCTTTTCTACATGATGATCGGATATATCGGATTCAGCATTGCCGTTCATTCACCTGATCGCAATGGTTTTTATTATGCCTCTGCGATCACTTTTTTGATCTGTTTCCAGGCATTTATGAACTTAGGAGTTGTTTCGGGGTTGCTTCCCAGTACCGGATTAAACCTTCCTTTCTTTAGTCAGGGAGGGACATCTTTGATGGCAAACATCATGGGACTGGGCCTTCTTCTCGACATCTCGCAAGATCAGAGGGAGCTTCAAAGTGTCTAGAAAATTCATGATTGCTGCCGGCGGGACCGGTGGGCATATCTATCCCGCCCAAGGGTTTGCAGAGCAACTTTTAGCAATTAATGAGCCATCTGAAATTTTATTCGTTGCCGGAGGGTTGGCAAAAAATCGCTATTTTGATCGCAGTCGCTTTCCATATAAAGAGGTAGCATGCAGTCCAATCATAAGTAAAAATCCGATCAAACTGGCTAAAGGGCTGTATAACTTGGTGAAGGGGACAAAAGATGCCATGAAAATCATGAACGATTTTAATCCCGATGTCGTCGTGGCTTTCGGCAGTTTTTATACTGTTCCTGTGGTGTTGGCGGCTAGATTGTTGAAAGTTCCTTATATTTTGCATGAAGCTAACAGCATTCCAGGAAAAGCTAATAAATGGCTCTCTCGTTATGCGCAGGCTGTAGGCGTCCATTTTCCGATGACGCGAGAGCTTTTGAAAGGGAATGTGATGGAAGTGGGGATGCCACTCAGATTAGGCTATAGGGTCGGTAGTGTCAGCAAAAATGAGGCATTAGGCTATTATGGACTGAAAGACGGGATCACGACGATTTTGATTTTTGGCGGTTCGCAAGGGGCGCAGGGCATTAACCGACTGATGAAAAATTGCAAATTAAGTGATGTACAGATCATCCATATCACCGGAAAAGAGGAAGAGGTTGAGTTATTTAGGCATTTGTATCAAGCACAAAATATATCCGCAGCAGTCAAGCCTTTTGAGAGTCATATGCTGATGGCCTGGCATGCGGCCGATCTTTTTATTGGCAGGTCCGGTGCTTCCACAGTGGCTGAAGCGTTGGAATTTGAAATGCCCGGAATTTTGATTCCATACCCCCATGCAACTGACAATCATCAAGATAAAAATGCCGATTACCTGGTCGATACTGTGGGTAGCGCGATCAAATTTGCCGAACATTCCTTAACTGCAGAGCAGTTGATGTCGGCGATCAAAAATTTAGATACCCGACAAATGAAAAAAAATGTGCAGCAATACAAACTGCGGCCAAATAAAATCGACCTTTATCAATTGGTGATGAAGAGCATCTCTAAATTTTGTTAGTCTCTATAGGGAGTGTTTGCAACGTGTTATTAAAGGAATAGGGCTATGAAACAACACTATCATTTTATCGGAATTGGCGGCATCGGAATGAGCGGGCTGGCCAATATGCTGCTGGAGCAAAATTACCCTATTTCTGGAAGTGATATCAGCTCCAGTACTGTTGTGGAAGAACTAGTAAAATCAGGAGCTCATGTGACCATTGGCCATCATGCTGAAAATGTGCGATCGGGCATGATCGTTGTTTTTACCAGTGATATCAGGAAAGACAATCCCGAATACCTCCAGGCAAAAAAGCTAGGCTGCATCCTTTGGCATCGCTCGGACCTTCTAGCCAAGCTTATGGAAAACCAAAAATCGGTTGCCATTGCAGGAACGCATGGAAAGACGACAACTACATCATTGCTTTCTTCTGTCCTTATCGAGGCTGGCTGGGATCCAACCATTGCAGTAGGCGGCATCCTGCCGCAATATGGATGCCATTCAAAGTCAGGTCAAGGCGATTATTTTGTATTTGAAGCCGATGAAAGCGATCAGACTTTCCTCAAATACCATCCCTACGGTGCCATCGTCACCAATATCGATAATGACCACTTGAATAATTATCAAGGGGATGAGCAGCTTCTGATTGATGCCTTCAATCAGTTCATGTCACAAGTAACCTCTCACGAACATCTCTTTTGGTGTGCAGATAATCTTCATCTTGCCAAGCTGAATGTTCCGGGTCAATGTTATGGTTTTTCAGATGCAAGCAAATGGAAAATTACAAATGCCCGTCAGGTTGGCTTCCACAGCTGCTTTGATCTGATTCAAGGAAAGTCCATTTATAAAGATATCGAAATGACTTTAATTGGTCGTCATAATGCTTTGAATGGTGCGGCTGTGTTTGGTTTATCACTGACTCTTGGAGTACCTGAAAAAGATATCCGCCATGCCCTAAAATCATTTAAAGGAGTTCTGCGCCGCTGTGAAATGAAAGGGGAAAGGAATGGTATCCTTTTCATCGACGACTACGCCCACCACCCTACTGAGATTGAAACCACATTGAACGGAATTAGGGAGGCCATAGCCAATAAAAGAATGGTAGTTGTTTTCCAGCCCCATCGCTACACAAGGACGAAAGATTGCTTAGGTCAGTATGGATCCATTTTTGATGTGGCTGATCAGCTGATTGTCACAGATATTTATGGTAGCAATGAGGAACCTGTAGCCGGCCTTCATGCAGGATTGATTGTCGATGAAGTCAAAGCAGCCTCCAGGATCCCTTGCACTTACGTAGCACGAAAAGAGCTTTCGCAAAAGCTAAATATGCTAATAAAGCCGCAAGACGTCGTCATCACGTTAGGAGCTGGTGATGTCACTAAAGTGGCTGCTGAAATATTAGCCTTGGACAAATGAATAATATAATACCACTTAATAGAGCCTGGCTGTGGATTTTACTTTCCACCTTGATGATTAGCGGAAGTGCCCTGATGGGATTTCTCTATTATCTCCATGTCAACGAAATGCGGATTAATGATTCACGAAACCGCATTATTGCATTGATCCAGCAATGCGATCAGAAAGAATCGTCGTTAAAAACAGCCTTCTTGGCCCAGCTGTTGGACCTATCGACCGATAAACCGACCAATTTATATCAGTATAATATCGCTCAAAATGAGAAAAAATTAATTAAATGCCCTTTGATTAAGACAGCCGCAATCCGCAAAGTACCTCCAAACAGTCTCTATGTGCAATACCAATCGCGCGTACCTATAGCATACCTTGGCGATTACACCAATACCGCGATGGATGGAGAAGGCTATCTCTTTCCCTTGCGTCCTTTTTTTATTCCAAAAAGGCTGCCCCTTATTTATTTTGGGATAGAAAGGTGCTGGGGTCAAACTATCGCTAACGATGATCGTTTTATTCTAGCGATGGAGATTTTAAAGCAGCTGGAAGCTATGACGAGTGAATCGTTATATGTCAATAAAATAGATGTGTCTGATGCCTTTTCGGAAAGTGATGGGAACAGGCAGATTGTGGTTGCTTTAAGTTCGAACCAAGGTAAAATTTATCTTCTTCGGCTTAATTCTACAAGGTACCGGGAAGGTTTGCATAATTTTCGTTTGATGATAGGAAGATTACAGCAGTCTGCGGTTGTTGATTTGCGTATCTCTAAGCTAGCCTTCGTGATTATTTGCAATGACTGCAGCTAGATCCGCTATCATCCCAGTTCCATGTCCAGCAGCACTGTTTTTTATCCAATACGATCATTTCCTCGCGATGTACTGGCTGATAGATTAAGCAGCTGCAGCCGCTGTCGCAGTCGTTGCAGATACCATCAAACAAGTACGTGAAAGGAACTACATAAGTCAGTCTTGCCTGAACGTTGCCATGGAATATACGGTCATAACTGCCGCGTACTTCAAGGAAGAGGTTGCGATATAAAGCAGATTCCACTCTCGCTTCACAACCATAAGCATTATGTCTCTCAACTTTAGGGAAATAGGCATAAGCTCCCACAGCCCCGTAGAGACTAAAGAATTTGCATGAATTAAACCAGCGGCCAACTTCGACATCGAATCCACCCATGGATCTTTTCTTCTCCTGCGAGGTAGCCTCAAATCCATCCCCAATATTATCGAAAACACAAAGTTTAGAGTGGCCTATTCTATTTCCTATTGGAATATATCCGTTAATTCTTAGATCGCCGCATGGATTTAAAACTTCCAATCCAACTCCCAATTGTTCATATTTATTCCTAAAGGCAGCTATCCTAGAGTCGTAATAGGCGTTAATTCCATAGATCGTTTGTGAATTGAAGGGCTGATATCTTAGACCACCACCCAAGTTGGCAGCAAATCTACCATTATTTAAAACATGGGCTCTCATATCAACAAAAGGGACAAAATGATAAGAGAAATAGGGAGATGTCATAAATACTCCCAGTGAAGTATAGCCTTCCTTATTATCTCTCCAGTGACCTTCCACATGGTCTACATAGATCCACGAGCCATTGCCCCAACGGGTGCAGTCGCAGTATGAATAAGAAGGGTAATCATATTCCATTTCAAATGGATCATCATATAGGGCATCTCGTTCATATAAAGGGGATTGTATAATAGGAGAGTCGTTGTTAACGACTGTACCCCGATAGTTGTTTAAGTTGTAATCGGTTGATTTAGGCTTTCCTACATTAGCTTCGGCAATGGCACTGCTTAGAGGCTTTGCTGAGTAATCATTTACATTTCCAAACGCAGTATAGTTAACACCGTCATCCTTTGAAAAATAATGAGCTTGATGGTCGATTGTACTTATGTTTGTTGTATCTATCTTAGAGTTTTTTAAAGACTCTATTGGAGTTTTAGTGTAATCCTCTGACTGATTCGGTTGTTTTACATGTTCTGACTCAGTTTCTATGAAATTTTTGCTTAGCCTTTCTTCTACAGAAGGAAGAGAGGAAAAGTAGAAAAAGGTACCCACAATGAGTAATGTAACAACTAAAGTTAATGCGACTATTTTATTCATGTTCATTCTTGGGTTACAGTATTCATTCCTAAGGCTGTTTTTCAAAGAAGCTTGGTTTGTCTATTTATTCTAATTTTTACCATTTTGAGTCAATAAAAAATTGCAATAAATTCTATTTTTTAGCAGTTTAGATAAGAAAACAGCTTAAAGGAAAAAAAAATGTCAGATGATTTTATAGAGATACATTGGACAAGCGGTTCGTTAGACGAGGCGAGAAAGGTGGCTCGATTTCTAACTCAGGAAAGATATGTTGCTAGTGCCCAGATCATCCCCTGGGTCGAATCGGTCTATATGTTAGATAATCAGTTAGAGACTACACAAGAAAGCAAAATCATTTTTATATCACTGGCATCTAATTTTGATAAGATCAAATCTGTCATCGTACAGAATTGCAAATATGAAATTCCCGAAATCATAAAATTTAAGATTGAAGGAGGTAGTAAAGAATTTCTAGATTGGGTAAAAGAAAGCACATTTGATAAAGAGGAAGTTATACCAGTCTCCAAATGAAGATTTTCACTAGAGACTGGTAAAAGTCAACCCAAGAGAAGACACACGTGAATATTTTTATTTTTCTAACCTTGCTGATATTTTCATTTCAAGATGCTCATTGCCAGACTCTAATAAAAAGGGAAGGACTTCCTGTCTGCTATTATGATCACAAGAAGTTTGACAATTTTGGAGATTGCCTTTCCTTGAAGCTGGTTGAAAGGATTGTTGGAGAGCCGGTTATCGCTTATCGCAAAGGCGTCCACAAGCGAATAAAAAAGCTTCTAGCCATCGGTTCAATCATCATGATGGCAGGGAATAATGATATCATCTGGGGTTCGGGGGTTAATGGAAAAGACCTCGATTTGAAGTTGTATAAATTTGACCAATTAGATATTAGGGCGATACGCGGCCCCCTCTCAAGACAGTTTTTGATAGAAAAATTGAATATCACATGTCCAGAGGTTTACGGCGATCCGGCATTGCTAATGCCTTTTTTCTTTCCTGAATTTGTCAAAAAAGAAAATCCGGCGCGTGATTATATCGTTATTCCTCATTACTCTGAGAATTTGTTTTTTCCAGAGTCATCATATCCGGAGGTGGTTTATACATCAGATCCTTGGGATGAAATCATTGAAAAGATATTGGACAGTAAATTGGTGGTTGCAAGCTCGCTTCATGGAATTGTAGTGGCAGAAGCATACGGTATTCCGGCCAGGCTTTTAAGAGTGACGAAAAATGAACCAATGTTTAAATACCAAGACTATTATTCGGGTACTGGACGGCCTGATTTTAAATATGCCTCATCTGTCGAAGAAGCATTGGTACTGGGGGGAGAAAGTCCTCCTGTATGTGATTTGCAAAAACTCTACGAGTCATTTCCAATCGAATACTGGCCTCACAAATCAGCAACCAGATTAGAAGATATAAAGGATCCTACTAGCTGCTATATCCCATTTGAAAATTTGATCGGGGAGTATGTCTTAAAATCAAAAGAAATTCGCTTCTCAGCATTTCCGGGAGCATTTAATCCATCGATTGTCCGATGGAAAGATGAGTTCTTGCTTTCATTCCGCATTCGAGATCCTTTGACAAATTCGACATACAGGATTGGACTTGTCCAGCTGGATAAGAATTTCAATGTTCAGGGGCCGGTAAGTGAAATTATGATGCCGCGCATCAGTCCAAACCAGCTTGTTAGGGAACAAGACCCTCGTTTAATTGTCATCGGCGAAAAACTTTTTATGGTGTATAACACCAGCATTAACGGGATATCGGTCAAGGAAACTCGTCGGGTGTTTGTTGGAGAAGTATTATTTGATAACGATCAGTTTTTTATTGGATCCATCGAAGGGCCATTGTCATTCCCTGGGGAAAAAGAAATGCGTCAGGAAAAAAACTGGGTCCCTTTTGAGTACAATGGAGAACTGTTATTTGCATACAGTCTTGATCCTCACAGAATTCTCAAACCTATATTTGGTAGTAATGCTTGCATTGATTATTCATCCTCCCGGGTGCCCATCAAATGGGATTACGGTCCTTTAAGAGGAGGGACGCAAGCTTATTTGATTGGCGACAGGTACCTCTCTTTCTTTCATTCTTCTAAATCGATCACAAGGCCGAATGGGGAAAAACTTACCTATTATTTTATGGGGGCATATACTTTTTCTGCCGAGCCTCCGTTCGAGATCATGGAAGTCAGTCCTCATCCGATAGTAGGACCCGATTTCTACGTTGGGCCTCCATATAAAACATGGAAGCCTCTACGTGTGGTCTTCCCTTGCGGCTTCGTCTTCGATGATCAGTACATCTGGGTGGCCTGCGGCAAACAGGACCACGAGATCTGGATCTATAAGCTTGATCGGAATGGATTGTTGGGTAGCCTCGTGCCCGTGAACAAAAATTAAATACAAAGACACAAAGGCACAAAAACAGGCTAGGATATTTAAGCTCGGAGCGGAGCGCAGAGCGACTGGAGAAGAGCGCGACGTAGCTAAAATTCTGTGGATTCCCCAGTCGCCCTTCGTTTCTCACCGAGCTCCATTAAACAACGTGCATTGCCCCATAGCTTCCTACGGTCGCTTTGGGCTATCACCAGTCGCCCTTCGCTTTCGCTCCGGGCTCTAGCACAGCTTAGCTTTATGTATATGGGGGGATTGAGTATGCCTAAACATGTAAATCTATTTACTTATTTTATCTCTTTGTGCCTTTGTGTAGAGCTTTCAGCGTCTCTCATCGACCTGGAAGATCTGCGGCAGGAGTCCGTTCAGGAGACCCGGCAAATACAGATTCCTGGATACCCTGATGCTTATAACCCTTCCATCATCCGCTGGAATGATTCCTATTTACTCAGTTTTAAAATCATTCCCCACCCATCGTTTACCTTTCATTCTTTTGCCGGAGTGATCTGGTTAGATGATGATTTCAATCCAAAAGGAAATGCCCAGATATTGAATTTACGGGATGATGCAACCGGCGTTCCCTCAAGGGTTGATGACGGTCGGTTGATGGAAGTAGGTGGATACCTCCATTTTGTTTATAGCGATAATGCAGATCCCATTATTTCGAGAGGTGGGTTTAGGGTGTTTGTGGCACAACTCAAATGTACAGATTCCAGATTCGACATTGTCAGCATAGAACGATTATCCAGATTCGAAGGTCAAAATGAGAAAATAAGGGAAAAGAATTGGGTTCCCTTTGAATATGAAGAAAAGCTTCTTTTGTCTTATTCGATTGTTCCACATGTTGTTTTGAAGCCTTTACTGGATGATTCGCAAGAGTGTATAACCGTATGCAAGTCTCGGAAATGTCCTCAGTGGGATTGGGGAGAGATAAGAGGCGGAACAACAGCTTTAAAAATTGATGAGGCTAGGTATCTTTCATTTTTTCACTCGTCAATCATTATGGAATCGATCCATTCCGATGGGAAACCAATGACCCACTATTTCATGGGAGCCTATACGTTTGATGCAAAGCCGCCTTTTGCTGTATCCCATATAAGCCCCGAACCTATCATTGGCAAAGACTTCTATCATGGAAAAAACTATAAGCCCTACTGGAAGCCTGTAGTGGTCGTCTTTCCGGTAGGTTTTGTATTCGATGAAGAGTCTATTTGGGTGGCTTATGGGCGCCAAGATAGGGAGTGCTGGATAGTGAAAATTAATAAAAAATGGCTGCTTAATAGTTTAATTGACTTGAATTTTTGCATTAAATAGTATAAATCCGTAGTAGTTTTAATATTTAAAACAGGTGTACACCTGCAGCAGATGGATTCTTGCAAAAAATGGATGGCAGAACAAAACTCCCCCCCCCTTGTCAATAAAATCATAATTTGATAGCTTCGCATTTTTCCTACAAGGTGATTATGAAAAGGCTTAATTTCTTATTAGTTTTATTGGCAGCGATGAATTTAACACTCAATCTCGAAGCTAGTACGGAAAAGAAAGTAGGTACATCAGACAAGAAAGAAGACTCGGATAAAACAAAGGATTCAGTAGAGAAAAAAGACGATGCCAAAAAAGAGGAAGAAGAGGAGCCTCCAAAAATTGGAAATTTTGCCCTACCAACCTCTCAGCAGCCTGGTCCTCTGTTTGGCTTCGGGCAGAACATCATCGACAATAAGGAAACACAAATCTATTTTTTTGCTGACGGCTTTTACGGTCGGGATAAAATTACTACCGACCTTATCCCAAGCTTGCTATATGGTATTTCTGATGACCTCTCCATTTACTTCAATTTCCCTATAAATCCAAGACTGCGAGATGGATTGGATAAATCGTATGGAAAAAGTGATTTCTTCCTGCAGTTGGAATATGCCTTCATTAACTCTAAAACAAAAACACACACAAACCAGGCTACTTTGGTGGGCAATGTTACTTTTCCTACAGGTTCGATAAAAAAGAATCCACAAACCGGTTTTGGTTCATCCAGTATTTTTGTGGGGTTGACCTATAATAGGACTTATGTCGACTGGATGGGATTTACTTCTCAAGGGGCAATTGTGACCATGTTTGATGGACGAAATAAAATTGGGAATCAGTACATTTATCAGTGTGGAATAGCAAGGAATATTCCTTCTCCGCCAGATAGAATATATGCCTTCATGTTAGAACTTGATGGTCAATACTATGAGAGGAATATCATTAAAGGTAAAATAGATCACAGTTCAGGAGGTAATATCGTCCTAATTACCCCTTCACTGTGGTTCTCAAATAAAAGACAGCTGTTGCAATTTGGAATCAGTTTTCCTGTTGCGCAACACTGGTTTGGCGAAAAGAGAAAGTTTAACTGGGTCTTTAACATTAATTGGGCCCTCTCCTTCTACAGCGATGATAAGAAGAAGTGATGATTTACACTGCCACGCAATATAGGGCAAATCTTACCAAGGAGTTTTATTATGAAAAAGAATTTGATGTCTTCAGTATTTTATTTTGTCTTTATCTTTGCCTTTATGGCAGTTCAAGACCTGTCGGCCTTGCTGGATCACAGCAAAGGACGAGGAAGTTTCAAACTTTCTGAATCACATCACGATCACATGGAGCACCACTGGTCGAAGATCTCAGAGGTGAAGCCTAACCAGTTAGGTGCGGAACGAATCAATAAACATTTGGAACTAAATGGACATGATCCGATTAATTTTACAGTAGCAACTTCAGCTGATGAAGAGCTTACGCTGCATCACGGGCCTTCCTCGACAATGGCCGCTGCAACGCCATTAGGTGGAGCGCTTCCTTCCAGTGTCAATAATGCAACCCATCCTTGTTTTCCTCCGATAGGAGACCAGGGACAATTGGGCTCATGCGTAGGCTGGGCATCGACCTATTATCAAGCTTCTCATGAGCTAGGTCTTGTAAACGGATATAACAACAAGCAGAGCTTTAATAACGTCCTTTCTCCAAAATGGACTTACAACCTTCTCAATGGTGGCGCCAACAATGGACTGTATATCCCGGATGCTTATACTTTATTACAGCAGAATGGTGCGACGAGCATTGTCCATTTTCCTTACGATAGCAACTATCTTTCCTGGGACCTAAATACAAATGACTGGGTCCAGGCAATTTATAATAGACTGTCGCCGCCACAGCTCGTCAGTACACAAAATCTGACTGCAATCAAGCAACTGCTCAATAATGGGCATATTGTCACGCTCGGAACTTATATAGACTCATGGGTATTCACCCAGATCAAGTCCGATCCTGCCAACCAAAATAGTCCCTACACAGGGCAGTGGGCAGCATCCTGGATGAATGGAGAAGAAGGGGGTCATTGCATCACCATCGTTGGGTATGACGATAATGTTTGGATTGATGTGAATGGCAACGGACAGGTTGATTCTGGAGAAAGAGGAGCTTTTCTTTTTGCAAATTCTTGGAGTACTGATTGGGGAAACAATGGATTTATCTGGGTGTCTTACGATGCATTTTTAAGTAAATCCGGTGTGCCGAATGGTCCGAACGCCAATCGTATTCCCGTCGCTGCAGCCACGAATAACTATGTCATCAGCGTTATTCCCAAGGCAACAAACTATGCACCCAAGCTAATCACTGAGTTTACCATCACACAAGCGCGCAGGAATCAGATTAAAGTCGCCGCTGGTGTTTCCAGCACATCTGTTATGAATCCTACGAACCAGTTTTCCAGCGATGTATTGTCTAATTCAGGCGGATCGTATGAATTTGATGGAACTACATCATCAAATCCGGAGACAGTCACATTTGCTATTGACTTAACAGATTTGTTAGGCAGTGGAAAACAAAGGTTTTACTTAACGCTAGCAGATACTGTAGCTGGGAATCCAACTACTTTAAGTGCATTTTCCTTGATTGATATGACCCATAATCAACAAGTGAAATATGGAGGCTCATTACCTCTCATAGTGGATAACAGCAGAATTGCGCCGTACATAGATTACAACTATTAAAAAAAATCGGTATTCGGAATTCGGAATTCGGAATTCGGAATTCGGAATTCGGAAAAAGGAGAATAGTTGCGCATTTTTCAACGCAAAGATACGAAGAAACATAAGATGTAAAGACCTCTCGCAGGATGTCAATTACGCAAAAAATTAAACACAGAGACACAGAGGTACAGAGTTCACAGAGAAAGAATTTAAGAAAAATAATATATAGTTTTGAATTGAATTTTTTTTTGAAGTTTATTATCTCATTAAATTAAAATTATAATGACTTTCTCTGTGCCTCTGTGTCTCTGTGTTTAATAAATGCGACACAGTGGTCCCATGAGTTCTTTGCAACTTTTACTTCTTTTGTACCTTTGCGTTAAAAAATAGGCGACTTTCCGAATTTCGAATTCCGAATTATTATGCAGCGGAAACCCAGGTACTAGCCTTCAGTCTATAAACTCCCTGATCATCTCTTTCCCATTTGTCCATCTGCCCAGCGGGAACGACCGACTTGGTGTTGGGACGGTGGGCTATCTTTGCAAATCCTTGCGAACTCTTGGTGATTTCCATAAATTGTTTTTTAGTTTTTAAGTTTGGAGCTTTGGATGCTGCTCCAAACGACATCAGGCCCAGGTAGGCACCCAGGTTAGCTTTGACAATATCAAAGACATTTCCCGATTCTTTTGTTATGATCTCGCGGTGGTTCATGTTATCTGCAATTTTTTCTTGCTCACGGTAGCTAGGGATGCGTCCTTTTAAACGGGCTTCAGTCAGGAGCAGTTTAAGCTCAACATCGACTAATCCGGTTCTGTCCTTACCGCTGCGGCAGCCAAAATGGACTTGGCCTTCCCCAGCTTTGTCAACAAGCAAGATTAATCTGGTTGACATGGCAAAGCGGTTGTTATCCATATTTTTTAGGTTCTTGGAGAGTCCAGACTCAAACAGTTCTTTCGTGTCCAGATAAAGATCACTGAGGTCCATTTTTTCTGTTATCAAATTGAGATAATCTAACTCCTCGTGATCGGTATCAGGATCTTGTTTCATTCTTTCTATTTTGGACCCCAGCTCATCTGCTTGTTTCTGCCATGCTAGAAAGGCAACAGTATCCATTTTACCTTCCTTGATGGTCTTTTTCATGATTTCAGTGCGTAGTTGAAGGCTTTCCTCCAAATGATGTCCTATTTTATGAGAGCTCAATTCCAAAGCAGCCGCCTTATCGTGCAGCTTTTGATCGATATCGTTTATTTTAGCGAGAACATCTTTTTCAATATCTACCCAGCTCGTATTATTTGAATGGGTGAGTTCTTCGACATCTGTCATCACTTTTGGAAGCAGATCATAATGCTTGTTGTTAGGGATATTGAAATAGTGGAGGTCATATTTAACGTATACGGTCTTCTCATTGCCTTCAGCATCTTTATACTTATAAGGGTGAACTGTGCCATCCATGTCGCGATGGGTAGCCAGACTCTGCAGCGCAAGAGATCTTTCGTTATCTGCAGGAGCTCCTGTAAGGGCATGGCCGATGTACGGAATTTTAGATATAATTTTTCTGAAGATGGGATATTTGGCAGACCAGGAACGCAAGATATCAGGCGTCAGGAAGTTGACGGTGGTCCTTTTGAACACAATCGGATTGTCATTTGTGCCATGGCTTTCCAGTTCACTTGCAGGCAGCTTATCCATCCAATGCAGGACCCCGGCATCAATTGTTTGCTTAAGAAGAATCCTATTCGCTTTTGTTCTCTTGATGGGATCTTCCAGATCAAATTCGACGGTTATAGCGGAGCGGGTGACATCAAGAACTGTTTCTTCTTCATTGGTTCTAATATTGGGAAGCTTGAAAGTAGACCTGAAAAAGTTTGGGGCAACGACTTCATTTGCTTCCCTATTCCTTGGAGCTTGTGATGAAAAGGCTGGCCCTAGCGCCAGAAACGAACTTACCGCTTTAACATCTTTGGAAACTTCTACCCATTTTTTTTCCTCTTCGTCATATGTCTTCTCGATGTACGTGAAGCCCATGACTCTGTTTGTTGGCTTTGACGGATCCCAAAGAGGATCTTTATGGTAGAGGTTAAACCGTTCAATACCTTCCCTGTCAGCTGCCGTTTCTTCCACTTCCTGGCTGAATTTTTCTATGTGTTTGCGAGTATTGTCTGTAACAATAAAACCTTTTATTTTATCTGTACCCAGTGTCTCGTCCTTAATGGCTTTACCGTAATTTTTAATGATTTTATGAATTCCTTTTTCGATTTGCTGGGAAAACTTTTTGTAGATCTTCATGGCGTCGCCTTCAGCAACGAGGACAGCGTCCATCTCTTCGGAAAAATGTCCTTTTTTAAGGGCTCGCTGTATGTGGTCCAATTTTTCCAATGCCTTTTCTTTTTCTATATTGGCGACCGGAATAAGATCTTCATGCATGGATCGTATTTTTTTACTTACGAGTTTCTCAAAATCTTTATGGATCTTTTCCACTGCCTGTTTTCCTGCATTGATCATATTGTCAAACCAGGGCTCCAAGTCTTTTTTATAATGATAGATACGCTGGCCATGTACCTCTCTTTCAGTAGAGACAGGTGCCGTTGATGTCTTCACTCCAAATAATCTGTAAATAATTTTTTTTCCAAAACTGACAGAAGTCACTACTGAATAAGCGCAAGTATTATAAGCAAACTTAGCTATCGAAACGATATGGCTTGGCTTTTCCTGAGCGATCACATGTTCCAACATCCTTGCCGGGGAAATGGCATCAGGGGATGTGGGGGTAGAAGCGCGTTCAAAATTAAGATCATGTGTTGGTATTGTTGAACCTGGAAGGGGAGGCGGGGTAACAGAATAATTGTAAAGGTGAGACATAATATTCTCCAAACAATTAAATTAATTAATTCCTACATATTTATTATACTATAAATTGATATATATTTATATATAGTTATTTGCGAAAAAGATGCCAAAGAGAGGCGCGAAGCGCTTTGGCAAGCCGAAGCCGCAGAAAAGTGGTGTCAAGCCACGAGCAATCCAAAGTGCTTCGCACCCTTTACAACAGCTTTCCGGTTGGTGTGTCTTTTCCACTCAGCTTGGCAGGCGAGCCCTGGAAGAGAAGCTCCCCTCCATGGGGACCGCCGCCGGGACCTAGTTCGATGAGGGTATCGGCTTGACGCAGGATCTCCAGATGGTGTTCAATAACGAAGAGGGAGTGGCCGTTTTCGACTAGTCTGTGGAAAATTTGGATCAGCTTTTCAATGTCCTGCAGGTGGAGGCCGGTCGACGGTTCGTCTAGGATGTAAAGTGTTGGTTCTAATGATTTTGTGGCTAAATCCGCGACCAGCCTGAGCCTCTGGACCTCTCCACCCGAAAGGGTGTTGAATGGCTGCCCTAGTGTAAGATATTCAAGACCGAGCTCTTGCATAAGCTCTAAGGGATGGGCGATGTAGGGGTTATACCTGAATAGCTTAGCAGCTTCTGCCACAGTCAAATTGAGCATTTGGGCGATACTGAGGTTTTCCCAAGTGACCTGCAGTGTTTCATAATTATATCGCTGTCCCTGACACACTTCACAAGGGATCATCAGGTCTGATAGGAGGGCTACTTTGGTATACCCAAGCCCCTCACACGTATCGCAACGGCCGCCCCGTTTATTGAGGCTAAAGCGGGAAGGTGTATAGCCCCTGGCCTTAGCTAGCCTGGTTTCTGCAAACAACTCTCTCAAGGGCTTCATGATATTGACATAGGTGGCAGGAATGGAGCGCGAGGAGTAGCGGTCGGCCTGCTTTTGGCTGATGACCAAGCGGCGGATCCCTTCATAATTAGTTAAATAAGAACACTGTTTTCCATCGGCGAGATATTGATGGATCTCTTCGCCAATGATATCGATTGCTAATGTAGATTTTCCGGATCCAGATACACCGCAAAAGGCGACAAAGGATTCCAGAGGGATTTTCATCGACAGGTTTTTGATGTTGTGAAGCGAGGCTTTTTTGACTTCCAGCTGTTCTTTTTTCCCTTTTCTAATAGGCGGCGGAGGCAGCTGTTTTTTGCCGCTGATCCATTGGCCTGTAATACTATTAGCATCACTTAAAAGTGCTTTAACATCTCCCTGAAAGATGATATTGCCGCCATGGATGCCGGCACCGGGACCTAATTCAATCAGATAGTCGGCCTGTTTGATCAGACTTGATTCATGTTCCACCAAAATGACCGTATTTCCTAAATCGTTCAGTCCCCGGATCACTTGGTGCAGATGCTGGATATCCTGTCTATGCAGTCCCAAAGAGGGTTCATCCAGGATGTAAATGATGCCAGACAGCTTGGCGCCGATTTGCGAGGCGAGAAGGATCCTCTGGGCTTCTCCATCGCTGAGGGTATTTCCCTGACGGCTTAACTCCAAATACCCAAGTCCCACTTGTATTAAAAAATTCAGTCTTGTGAGGATCTGTGGAATGATTTCTTTGGTTATGACCTCTTGTTTTCCTACAAAAGTCCACTTTCCGATTTCCTGAATCAGGTCGGAGACCGTCATCGCACAAAGCTGATGGATTCCTTTGCCACGAATAAGGCACGCAAGGCTTTCGGGTTTAAGCCTTCCCGAATGGCATACTTCACATCCGAGACCATGACAAGCCTGACAGGCGCCGCGTGGCGAGTTAAAGTTAAAGTCCGCTTTTTCCAGGGGGACAAAAGAAATGCCTGTTTCAGGACATACATATACTGTGGTGAAGAGACGGATATTCCCCTCTTTCCCTTCCTGTACTTTCAATATTCCCAGACTAAGGTCCAGGGCAGTTTCTAGCGAAAGGGCAAGTCTTTCACGTACCCCCTCCTTCATCTCCAGCCGGTCGACAATAACGTCTATTTGCGTTTTTTCATCAAGTGGAGGCAAGGGATCTTCACTGATCCAGTCAATTCCATTGATCCGGAGGCGGATGAACCCCATCCTCTGTAGGCGGCCAATGGCCTCTCCTGGCTCTTCCCTCGACAACTTCACAGGAGCCAATAGCTGGATCCTGGTACCGGAGGGGTAGTCTTTGAGTATCAGTTCGATGATTTCTTGTCTGGTGTGTCGGTGCAGCCTTTTACCTGTTGCTGGACTATGCTGTTCCCCCACATTGACGTAAAGAATAGTTAAAAAGTCATAGATGTCTGTGTAGGTTGCAACAATTCCTCTCGGATAAAGTTGTCGAAACCCTTGGCTGATAGCTAAAGTAGGGGATAGCCCTTCGATCAGATCGACGTCGGGCCGCGGCAGCTGTTTAATCAGGGAACGAGTCTGCGGGGAAAGGTACTCCAGGTAGCGGCGCTGTCCTTCAGCAAAGAGGGTATCGAAAGCCAAAGAAGACTTCCCGGATCCACTGATACCCGTTATAACTGTGACCGCCCCTTTTGGAATTGAAAAGGTTAAATTCTTTAAATTGTGCTGCCTGCACCCAAATAATTTTATTTTATCCATGGTTCTATCTTCTAATAGCCTCGCTAAAATTTCAACGCAAAGATGCAAAAGAAGTAAAAGTTTTTGAATTACTCTTGCAATTTCTTGAGAGAGAGAATAAGATAAAATTTACTGGAGGAGAGAGAATGAACGGCATTGTCATTAAAGAAGAAATCAAAGGTGATGTTGTAATTTTACGAATGAGTGGCAATCTGGATGCGATCACAAGTCCTTCATCCGAATGCAAAATCTTTGAATTCATTAATCAAGGAAAAAATAAAGTTTTAATCGATCTTTCAGGAGTTCAGCATCTCAGTAGTGCCGGACTTCGCGTGTTTGTTTCTGTGACCAGGAAATTAAGGTCGATGTCGGGCAATTTAGTCTTGGTCGCACCAAGCCTTTTCCTCATGGATATCTTGAAAATATCAGGATGCCAACAAGTATTAGAGATAGCTAATACCCTTGAAGAAGGCCTTCGTAGGTTTTGAACATATTGGATGGATGAATGAGCGAAGTTGCATTTGAAACGGAAGCAGTCAGACGGATCATTTTAAACTTTGCTTTAGAAGTCCAAAAGCAGATTCCTCCCACTTTACAAAAAAAGAAAAAACGGGTCATTGTTATTTCCGGCCCTACCTGCTGCGGCAAATCGGCCTTGGCGATGAATCTAGCCCAGGCGATGGGCGGAGAGATCATTTCTGCCGATTCCATGCAAGTGTACCGGGGAATGGATATTGGGACTGCCAAGCCTACCAAGGAAGAACGGTTGCTTGTTCCGCACCATCTTATCGACATCCGTGATATCACCGAAAGTTTCAATGTTGTCGACTTTTACTATGAAGCGCGCCACGCCATCCAGCAAGTAATCGATCGAGGCAATGTTCCCATTGTGGCCGGAGGATCAGGATTTTATCTTCATGCCCTTCTGTATGGCCCTCCAAGTGGCCCTCCGTCGGTTCCAGAACTTAGAAAGTCACTTGAGATAGAGATGGAGAAGATGGGGGCTGAAGCCCTTTATGAAAAATTGAAGATTCTTGATCCACAATATGCCAAAACAATAACCAAGAATGATAAACAAAAGATTGTACGGGCCCTTGAAATCATAACCCTGACCAATAAGAAAGTCAGTAAATTGTCATGGAAGGGACGCCGCAAACCACAGAATTTCGATTTCCGTTGCTGGTTTCTCCACCGTCCCAAAGATAAACTCTATGAACGGATAGATAAACGATGCGACCAGATGCTGGCAGCAGGGTTTCTGGATGAGGTCATACGACTCGAAAAAGAGGGGATCAAGCAAAATAATTCAGCCACCCAGGCGATCGGCTACAGGCAGGCACTAGATTATTTGCAGACCGCTCAGTCGCCCGAAGACTATCAACACTTTATCAAAAACTTTAAGCAGGCCACACGCCACTACGCCAAAAGGCAATTCACCTGGTTCAAGAAGGAACCTCTTTTCCATTGGATCGATGTGGAATTGCACGATCCTGAGCTCTATTTCGATATCATTCAGAAGGACTACGAGGCTTTGTAGGAGACAGGAGACAGGAGACGGGAGACGGGAGACGGGAGTTTAGAGTTCCCTTGGGAACGGCATATGCCTATATTAGAGCGGATAGGATGGTTAGGATGTTTAGGATATACAGGATTTTGAGCGTATAGGATGGACAGGATATTTAGGATAGACAAGATGGGGAGCGGACAGGATGGACAGGATATTTAGGATAGACAAGATGGGGAGCGGACAGGATGGACAGGATATTTAGGATAGACAAGATAGGGAGCGGACAGGATGTAAAGGATATTTAGGATAGGCAAGATAATGTGTGGATAGGATATTTGGAATTAGTATAAGCCTGAACGAATGCTGAAGATAAAAAGGGGCTTTTAAATTTTTATGGTTTCCTGCCGTAAGTTATTGTATCTTAATCTATCCTATCCATTTTGATATCTTGTCTATCCTAAATATCCTGTCCATCCTGTCTGCTCCCCATCTTGTCTATCCTAAATATCCTTTACATCTTGTCTGCTCCCCATCTTGTCTATCCTAAATATCCTGTCCATCCTGTCTGCTCCCCATCTTGTCTATCCTAAATATCCTTTACATCTTGTCCGCTCTCCATCTTGTCTATCCTAAATATCCTTTACATCTTGTCTGCTCCCCATCTTGTCTATCCTAAATATCCTTTACATCTTGTCCGCTCTCCATCTTGTCTATCCTAAATATCCTGTCCATCCTGTCCGCTCTCCATCTTGTCTATCCTAAATATCCTTTACATCTTGTCCGCTCCCCATCCTGTCCGCTCCCCATCTTGTCTATCCTAAATATCCTGTCCATCCTGTCCGCTTCCCCATCTTGTCTATCCTAAATATCCTGTCTATCCTGTCCGCTCTAGTATAGGCATATGCCGTCCCTAGCAGGACTCGAATTACTCCCGTCTCCTGTCTCCTGAAAAAATTGATTTACTAAAAATAGGGGATGGACTATGATCATGCAGTGAACAATTCCTACCGGTGGTCTATGTACAATCAAAATTCTATAGAAGAAGTTACAATGAGCGAAACAGATTTAATTGATCATCCTGATTCTCCGGAATCGCATGAGAAGCAAACACCAGAATTTGCTGCTTTCCAAAAGGCTTTTGAGCTGAAGCCTGATGTAGATTGGAAGCTGCAGCTTGCTATCGATTTTATGGAGCAGTCTCTGGCTAAAGAAGGGACGCCCCATTTCCGCAATTTCTGGGACGCACGGCGCCTCTGTTTGCCATTATTTAGAGAGAACGTTTCTCCGATGCTGCGTACAGTGCTGTGGAACAAATATAGCGAATTATCGAAAGAGGCCCGCCGCTTAAAGGAAATCCTCGATGAGCAAAGCGCTTTTGCTACAGAGCAAATTGAAATTGCCATCCAAGCCGTAGAAAAAGATATCGAACAAATCGGTCAAACTGCAAAGACAGGTAATTTTAACATTGCTTTGCCCCCTGCTTTAAGTCATCAAGCCGATTTCTATAAAGGTCTTCAGTCACAGCTTAATGTCCTGAACGTACAAGCAACCCGCATCAACGGTTTGCGAAAAGAGTTGATCAAGACGGAGATGAGAGTTCGCCAGAAAAATAAGTTTTTTCAAAGGCTATCTCTGATTGGCAACACCGTTTTTCCAAAAAGAAAAGAGCTGATTAAGCAGATCAGCGACCAGTTCTCAGCTGATGTCGACCAGTTTATCCAGTCAAATTTTTCTAATGAACTGCGCGGGTCCCTGTTTAACTTAAGAGATGATATTAAAGCCCTCCAGGGACTAGCTAAAGAGCTTACTCTGAATACCGGGACTTTCTCACAAACTCGCGTAAGGCTGAGCGAATGTTGGGATAAGATGAGAGGTGAGGAGAAGGAGAGGAAAAAAGAATGGTCCCAGCAAAAAGCTGCCTTCAAGGATAATGCCGACCTCGTTAGACAAAAAATTAATGAAGCCAGGGAAATATTCGAAAAAGATGGTTCAGTTCCTGAAGGGAACATTAAGATCGATGAGATCAGTGCTTTCATGCGCAAAACCGAACTAGGCAGAGATGAAGTAAAATCCCTTAGAGAAGAACTAAATGGACTTCGTACTCTCGTTCATGATAAAGCCCGTACAGCCGAAGAGACCAGGCAGCAGCATGAAGCTGAAAAAAATAGACAGAAAAAAGAGAAATTCCATTCGTTGAAAGACCTTGCTTTAAACCTATTAAGACAAGCTGAAACATACGAACCTGAAGCTTTAACAGCAGAACGTGATGATATCCTCAAGCAAATTCAAGAGGCTGCAATAACAAAAATTGAGAAGCAGGAGATTGAAAAACTGCTGAAGCCTATTAAGGAAATCATAGCCAATAAGAAGGAGCTAGAATTGCTCAAGCTTTCTGACGATGACAGGCAAGCGCTACAGCAGCTGAAAGAAATCCTAACCCAGCGTAAGAGTCGCCGTCAGGAAATTAAAGATCAGCTTGAACAATTGCGTAAAGGTGCCGGATCATCTACCCTGGATTTTGAAAAGGCGATGAGTGTCAACGAGCAAATTAACGAAGAAAAAGATCGGTTAGAAAAAGCCAGTCAAGGCATCCGCGAGATCGAACAGAAAATCTCTGAACTTCAGAAATTGGTGAACAAAGGATAATAATTGAATAGGTTGTCTGCTTTTGATTTGGATCATACGCTTCTAAATTCCAATAGCAGCTTCCGCTTCGGTTTTTATTTGCATAAGCAAGGATTCATCAAATTCCATCATTTGATCAAATGCCTCTTCTTTTACGTACGGCATAAATGGTTCAATCTCTCCATCGAAGATCTTCACTACAAGTCTTTTTCTGCCCTTTTTAAAGGCAAATCGACAGAACTCGTTAACCTACATGTAGAAGCATTTCTTAATGATCAACTAGAAAAGATGACCAATCATTCCATTGTACTCCATTTGACAAATGCAAAAAAGCAAGGGTACCATTGCGCCATCTTATCTGGCGCTCCCGATTTTTTGGTCAAACCGATTGCCAGGAAATGGGGTATACAACTTTGGTACGCGACGACTTATCAGTCAGATCATCAAGGTAATTTCTCCAAGATAACGAAGGTCATGGAAGGAAAGACAAAAGCTAAAACATTATTAGATTTAGCTCATCTGCTGCAAGTAAATCCTCCTGAGATCACTGTCTATTCCGACTGTTCCCTTGATTTACCTATACTCTGCGCTGCCGGCAAAGCCATTGGCGTTTACCCTGACAGAAAATTGCGAAAGCTGTGCAGTGCAAACAATTGGGAAATACTAGAATAAAGGCAAAAGGACTGATGAAAAAAAAAATCGGGTTGTTGGGTGGTACGTTTGACCCTATTCATAAGGGCCATCTGAATTTGGCCAAAGAGTTAAAAGAGCGCCATCAGCTGGATGAAGTGTGGTTTATTCCTGCAAATGTAAACCCGCTGAAGCCTGGCAGGATGTGTGAGAGTCCAGAAGATCGACTTGCCATGATCAAATTGGCAATCGCTCCCTATAAGGATTTCGTAGTCAATAATATTGAGTTAAACAGAGCCGCCCCTTCCTACACCGTCGATACCTTAAAAGAATTAAAAGAGCAAATTCCTGATAATGATTATTATCTGTTGTTAGGTGAAGATATCACAATTGCTTTTGAAAAATGGCATCGCCCTGATGAGATCATCAAATTGGCAAAAATTCTTATAGGCACCCGCCCAGGAATCTGGGCTCACTCATCGGAGAATCTGGCCCTTCATCAAGCCATCATGGATGGGATGACGACCATCAATGAAATGAACATTTCTGCGACCGAACTCCGTTCTCGCCTAGACAGACAAATTTCCTGCGAAGGCCTTATTCCCGATTCTGTCCTCAATTACATCAAAGAGCATAAGCTCTATCAGAAATAGTGGGATTCGGAGCAGGTAAAAGCGACTTGAAACATTATGGTGTCAGACACCGTAATGTTTCAAGTCGCTTTTACCTGCTCTGAATCCCAAGTCTGCTTTCTCCTGTTGTAACCTATTATGTAAATATGCTATACTCATGCTCTGAAAACAATAAGAGAATTATGAAAAGCGAAATTTTAAAAGAAATAACTCATGCGGCACAAGCCATTTATGATAAAAAAGGCTTTAATTGCATTGTTCTGGATGTCAGAGAAATCTGTACAATGACAGACTATTTTATCATTGCAGAGGGTACAGTCGACAGGCATACAAAAGCACTTGGTGGTTCTGTCATCCATGAGCTTGCCAAACATGGTGTCAAACCCATCCATGTCGAAGGAGAAAGGGACGGAGACTGGGTCGTCATCGACTTTGTCGACTTCGTCGTCCATTTGTTTACTCCCGAGA
Source organism: Chlamydiota bacterium (assembly GCA_013287815.1). Taxonomy (GTDB): domain Bacteria; phylum Chlamydiota; class Chlamydiia; order Chlamydiales; family Parachlamydiaceae; genus JABDDC01. Next base: position 7,512 of record JABDDC010000010.1, on the reverse strand, counting down.
TGAGGGAAAAATACTCTCTGGAAAGACTGTGGCATCAAGGTAAAATCATTGATGTTAAAATCAAACTCGGAGAGAAGATTATAACATCATGAAGAATCATAAAAAGAGAGTCGTCATCACAGGTATGGGCATTGTTTCCTGTTTTGGAAATGATGTTGACACTTTTTATCAAAATCTTCTGGCGGGTAAGAGCGGTATTAACCCGATTACTGATTTCCCTTGCGCCGAATTCCCCACACGCTTTGCAGGAATCATTAAAGATTTTGATCCTGGCGAATATCTCGATAAAAAGCAAGCCCGTCGTGTCGACAAATGCATCGCTTACACAATAGTTGCCGGTAAAAAATCGTTGGAATATGCCAAGCTAACCGGTGAAGCTCTTGAGAAACTTGATAAATCGCGCTGCGGCATCCTCATTGGCTCCGGCATGGGCGGCATGACCGTCTATACCGAAGGGGTCAAAACACTGTTTGAAAAAGGGCAGCGCTGGGTTTCTCCATTCTTTGTCCCATACATCCTGACGAACATGTGTGGAGCCCTCCTAGGCATGGAGATTGGCTTTATGGGGCCCAACTATTCCATTTCTACCGCTTGTGCGACATCCAATAATTCGATCATAGCCGCTGCCCAGCATATCAGAAACGGCGAAGCCGATCTGATGATCACAGGCGGCGTTGAAGCTCCTGTCATCCCCATGGGATTAGCCGGATTTTGTGCTTGCAAAGCCTTATCTCAGCGCAACGATGAGCCGACAAGGGCTTCAAGACCCTGGGACCGCAATCGGGATGGCTTTGTATTAGGCGAAGGGGCCGGCGTCATTATTCTGGAAAGTTTAGAGCACGCACTGAAGCGGGGAGCGACCATCCTTGCCGAGTATGTTGGAGGCGGACTTTCCTGTGATGCCTATCACATGACAGAACCGCGAGCCGATGGCGAGGGTGTCGCTTTATGCATTCGCAATGCGCTTAACGATGCTGAAATCGAAGCTGATGATATCAATTATATCAATGCTCATGCCACTTCAACACCTGCCGGTGATATGGCTGAGGTCAATGCTTTGAAGAAAGTTTTCAGAAATCCTGCAGCCATCAAAATGAACGCTACCAAGTCAATGACAGGGCATTTATTGGGAGGCTCTGGAGGGGTCGAAGCGATAGCTACCATTAAGGCCATCACTGATGATATCATGCACCCTACAATTAATTTAGAAGATCCTGAACCAGGCCTGGCTTTTGATGTCCCTACCAAAGCAGAAAAAATTAAAGTAAAGTACGCTTTGTCCAATTCGTTCGGGTTTGGTGGGCATAATGCATCAATTGTCCTAGGTCCTTATAAGCCATCATAGATGTTATACGAAAGTTCTTATGGAATCATTCCTCTAAGGCAGCATGATGGCGGGTGGCAAGTACTTCTCGTTCAGCATCAAGCCGGTCATTGGGCTTTTCCAAAAGGACATGCGAATAAAGGTGAAACGCACCAGGAAGCAGCGGAGAGGGAATTGGAAGAGGAGACCGGACTAAAAGTCACTTCCTATCTTTCCAATCAAACAATGATAGAAAAATATATGTTTCGATGGGCCGGCGACCTGATCAGTAAGCGGGTCACCTATTTCATCGCTGAAGTTGAAGGGGCAATCGCCCTGCAAGAAAAAGAAATCAAATCCAGTAGATGGCTGACGCTTGAAGGTGCCGAAAAGAAAATGTCCTTCAGAGAAGGCAAAATCATTTGTCATCAACTAAAAGAAATCTTGTTAAAGGCGGAAAGCTAAAGGCTAAAGCCTAAAGACTTTAAAATTATTTTTGCACTTCTTTCCATTAGTCTCTTTTAGTCCTTTACATTATTCCTTCGCCCGATACAATCAGGTTTATACTGCGTGGTATTGAAATTTTGCGTTTTCCGCGGCGTCAAAGCCTCGGGGTTCGACGATCGTCAACGGATTCATATTATAAATATTAACCCGCTGACGATCGTCGAGCCGAGAGAGCTTTCACGCGGCGTAAAACGCAAAATTTCAACTCCCCGCAGTATAGGAGGGCAATGAGATGAATATTAATCTTTCCTCTTCATTTAATGATGAATTTTTTGAAGTCCTTTTGACCACACCTCGAGGCGAATCAGTCCCAATTCTCCAGATTACAAAAGAGCAACGGACCAACCCTCAAGATATCCTTAATATTTTCCGCAGAACCATCCCCGATAAAGAACGATCCATCGAAATGGTGGAATTAAAGAGCTGTAATGTCGTTATGCGGCATTACAGCCCTCAGCTGTTTATTCCCGATCATTTTTCTGATCATTTTTCTTGATATACCCTGGCCTCTTCTCTACTTTCTCCTTTATTCTTTCTCTCATCTCCTTTAAAATAGACGATTAACTCATAGGAGATGAATGTGAGAAACTTTTTAGCTTTGATGCTGCTTTATTTTATGCGGTTTACATTGTGGTTTCGCTACCGCGTCACTATTAAGGGAGCGGAATATCTAAATCCTAAAGTTTTGAATAAACCGGGCGGGGTGTTGTTTTTGCCGAACCATCCGACAGTATTCGTTGATCCGACCCTCGTCGCTGTCGCGATATGGAGAAAATATCCCATCAGGCCGATGATTGTCGAATACATGTATTATACTCCTTTGGTTCATGGCGTCATGAAATTGATGAACGCCCTGCCGATCCCCAACTTTGTCACGACAAGTAATAGCATTAAGAAAAAGAAAGTCGATCAAGTGATCGAAACGGTTATTAATGAATTGCGCAATAAAGAAAACTTTCTGATTTATCCCGCAGGAAAAGTCAAGTATCAGGCCAAAGAGGTGATCGGGGCTTCAGGAGTCCCTAAAATCATCGAGTCGGTCCCTGAAGCAAATATCGTACTGGTCAGAACAACTGGATTGTGGGGAAGCAGCTTTTCTAAAGGCCAGACGGGGAAGAGTCCTCTCATGTTTGCCAATATGTGGTGGGGATTCAAGAAAGCTTTAAAGAATTTCATATTTTTTACTCCTAGGCGTAATGTCACCATTGAATTTGTTCCTGCACCCGCCGATTTTCCATTTAAAGGATCGCGAGTTGAGATCAACCAGTATCTGGAGAATTTTTATAACCGGCCTGACGGTATAACAAAACAAGAAGGTCCTGAACCCGGCGAGAGCCTCTATCTCGTTTCCTACAGCATGTGGAGAAATGAATTACCCGATATCAGGAAAGCCAAAGATACCGAAGAGGGTGTCGACATCACAAAAGTTCCTGCAGATATCCAGAACAAGGTGAAGAAAGAAATTGCGCAGATGGCCCACTTACCCGAAGACAAGGTGACACCAGATCTCGCATTGGGATCTGACCTCGGACTGGATTCACTGGACAATGCTGAGCTCCTCTCATTTTTGGATGACAATTTTGACATTTCCGGAGTCCCTGTCAGCGAGCTGACAACTGTGGGGAAGGTGATGGCCATTGCTGCCAGGCAGATTTCTTTTGGCGAGCAGGAAGAGGAAGTGGGGATTAACCTGTCCAAATGGTTCAAGTCTTTACCGAGCGACAGGGCTTTTATTCCTGAAGGGGAGACAATACCTGAAGTCTTCCTTAAGGTATGCGAAGACAAAGATGGCGAGGTCATGTGTGGAGACCTGCGGGCCGGCGTCGTCACCTATTCGAAGGCGAAGCTGATGGTGCTTATTTTAGCTGAATACATCCGCAAATTACCAGGAGAGTACATCGGTATCTTGCTCCCATCGAGCGTGGCCGCTTACCTGACGATCATCGCAACGCAGCTGGCAGGAAAAGTTCCATTGATGATTAACTGGACCGTCGGTGTCCGTCACCTGGAAACCGTTGCGGCACTTTCCAAGGTACAAGCAATCCTTTCCTCTTGGGCATTTCTTGATCGATTGGAAAATATCGATTTTGACGGAATTCAAGACCAGATCATCACCCTTGAAGATGCTCGTAGGAAATTCACAATAAAGGACAAGGCGTTAGCTTTTATCAGATCAAAGATGAGCACTAAGTCCATCTTAAAAGCTTTTGGCGTACATAATAGAAGTGGAGATTCCAAAGCTGTTCTCCTCTTCACAAGCGGCACTGAAAGCATGCCAAAAGGGGTGCCATTGACCCATAGGAACGTCTTGAGCAACCAAAGGTCGGCAATCGAAAAGGTTGAAATCCGCCGCGATGATGTCCTTTTGGGGATTTTGCCTCCATTTCATTCATTTGGATTTACTGTCAGCGGACTTCTGCCCATTCTAGGCGGTATACGGGTAGCTTTTTATCCTGATCCCACCAATGGCAAAGCTTTGGCAAAAGAGGTCCAGCGTTGGGGTGCAACTATCATCTGCGGCGCACCTACATTCCTCAAAGGGATATTCAAGAATGGGGATAAGGAGCAGCTCAACACACTTCGACTCTGCGTTACTGGAGCTGAAAAAGCGCCTGCAGACTTGTTCAAGATGGTTAAAGAGCTTAAAGGTTGTTCCTTGATCGAAGGCTACGGAATCACCGAATGCTCGCCTATCCTGACTGTTAATATGTCCGGAGATCCTACCAATGGCATCGGCAGGCCGCTGGACAATGTAGAGTTATCAATTGTCAATTTGGAAACGCATCAGCCTGCTCCTGAAGGACAGCAAGGGCTGATCCTGGCCAAAGGGCCCAATATCTTTGCCGGCTACCTCAATAACGGACTCTCTTCTCCGTTTGTTTCGTTGAATGGGCAGCAGTGGTATTCGACAGGCGACCTTGGCTATCTAAATTCCAATGGCAACCTGATCCTGTCAGGAAGGCTAAAGCGCTTCATTAAGATCGGCGGGGAAATGATCAGCCTTGCATCGATTGAAGATACCTTGCAAAAGACTCTTGGAGATCGTGCCGAAGGCGAAGGACCGGTCCTGGCTGTATCGGCGAAAGAAGAAGCGGGAGAGAGGACCAAGATTTATGTCTTCGCCCGCTTTGATACCACCAATGAAGAGTTGAACAAAATCCTTCGCGAAGGGGGCTTCAGCAACCTGGTAAAGGTGTATAAAGTCATCAAATTGGATGAAATGCCTTTCATGGGTACGGGTAAAATCAATTACCGTCAGCTCGAATCGCAGATTCCCGTAAATAACGACTCAACAACACAAGTGAAAGTAGCAACCATCTTATGAAAACTACCCTTAAATTATATAACACAGAATCGCGCAGCAAAGAACCTGTTGCTCCGCTCATCGACGGTACCATTCGGATGTATACCTGCGGCCCAACAGTATACAATTACGCCCATATAGGCAATTTCAGGACCTATATCTTTGAAGATATTTTGCGCCGGACGATCAAGTTTTTCGGCTTCCCCATCATTCAAGTGATGAATTTGACTGATGTGGACGACAAGACGATTAAAGGGGCTATCGCCAATGGCATCACACTTGATCAGTTTACAGAGCCATATAAGAAGGCTTTTTTTGAAGATCTCAAAACCTTGAATATAGAGCCGGCGGAACATTACCCGGCAGCAACCGATTATATTCAAGAGATGATCGACATGATCAACATCCTCCTTGAAAAGGGTGTCGCTTACAGGGGCAAGGACAACAGTATCTACTTCGCCATCAGTAAATTTCCTCGCTACGGTTGCTTATCGCATCTCCAACTCGATGAGCTGCAAGCCGGAGCTTCTGAAAGGGTCGTAGCTGATGAATATGAAAAAGAACATGTCGCCGACTTCGTCCTGTGGAAAAGCTACGAACCTGAAAGAGATGGCAAGATTTATTGGGAGAGTCCGTTTGGCCCGGGACGCCCAGGATGGCACCTCGAATGTTCAGCCATGGCCATGAAGATACTTGGCGAGACCATCGATATACACGTCGGTGGCATTGACAACATGTTTCCGCACCATGAAAATGAGATTGCCCAGTCAGAAGCATGCTCCGGCAAAGCTTTCGTCAAACACTGGATGCATTCCGAACATTTGGTTGTGGACGGCAAAAAGATGTCTAAGAGCCTGGGCAACTTCTTTACGTTGCGCGATCTGATGAATAAGGGATTCACCGGCAGGCAGATACGTTACCTTCTTCTCCATACCCATTATAAAACTCAACTTAACTTCACTTTCCATGGGCTGGAAGCAGCTAAATGCTCGCTGCAGAGGCTCGATGACTTCATCCAAAGGCTCTGCCACATCAATTCAACAGTTTCCGGTGGAGTGCTTAAAGGGGAGATAGAGAAAGCTTATGAGCAGTTTGCACATGCTCTAGGCGATGACCTCAACATCTCTTCTGCCTTGGCAGCCCTCTTTGATTTTGTCAGGGAAGTCAATGGCCTTTGCGATGCGGGAAAGATCAGTAAGGATGAAGCCGGGCAAGCCTTGGAGCTGATGAAAAAATTCAATTCAATCCTAGGCGTCATGCATTTCGAAAAACATGACGAAGCTATCCCTGCAGAACTGCAAGAAGCCTTCGAAAGAAGGCAGCAAGCAAGGAAAGATAAGAACTGGAAACTATCTGACGAGATGCGCGACTTCATCACCCAAAGAGGATATATCCTTGAAGATACCCCCGGCGGCGTCAGGCTAAAAAAAGGATGAAGGATGACGCATAGAACGAAAGACGAAATATTTATCATCAAGCTTTATGAAGAAGCAATGAAACAGTCGGAAATAGATGATCCGCTCGATCGCTATAAGATCGGCGATTTGGCCGGCCTCCAGCAGCGCGGCGTCGACGCCATCTGCAACCTCCTAATCCGTTCCAACTTCATCAAGAAGAAAGGGGAAAATGAAATCTACATCACCCCCCACGGCGAAAAACTCGCCCGCTCCCTCATAACAGATGCTTCCGGAAAATCATCTTAATGCCGTCTTGCCAAAAGTAGGATGTGACGTTTTCGATTTTTTTTAGGTATCGATCGCGGCTTAGGCAGATTGCTTCACAATCTCCAAAATCTCGGCTAAGGCGAATAAAGCTGCTTAGGTTCAAATGCATCACCATATCCCGAAGTCTTTTCCATAAGCGGTAAAGTAAGTGCACTCCTCTCTTGAGTTTACGCGCCGAAGAACCTGTCATTATAAATACCTTTTTTGTCTCTCCCATCAGAAGATGTACAACATCAAGTAGCTTTGGAGCTTTCTGAACTTCATCGATAACAATGTGATTGATTGAATCGGGAAGGGCCATGACCATTTCATAGAGAGTCTCGGGCTTTCTAAGAAAACGATCTGCTTCTTCAGGCTTTAGCAGATTGCACCATAGAGTTTCATTTTTGGAAAACGTATGTTTCAATAAGGTGCTTTTTCCTGTGCTGCGTGCGCCAAAAAGGAAAAAACTTCGCTTTTTAGATAATTCTAATAGTCGCTTGAACATGGTTTTGCTTTCCCCTTTTTCTTGTTATACTACGAAATTTCCATTTTTATATATATAAATCCAGTAATTCCGTAGTCAACTACGAAAAAATCAGATAATTTCGTAGCAGACTACGAGAAAAACAGGTAATTAGTAAAGTGGAAACTATCGCTTTTAATTCCATCGAGGAGGGTTTTTTTCTTTGTAC
>JABDDC010000009.1 GCA_013287815.1 Chlamydiota bacterium | reverse complement strand
ATCCTAATCATCCTTTACATCCTCTCCTCTCTAATATCTTGCCTACCCTAAACATCCTTTACATCCTCTCCGCTCTAATATCTTGCCTATCCTAATCATCCTTTACATCCTCTCCGCTCTAATATCTTGCCTATCCTAATCATCCTTTACATCCTCTCCGCTCCCTGTAGGCGACGTTAACATGTCAAAGACAATGTAAAGGATAGGAGTCACGTACAAAGTCAACAGCTGAGAAAAAAGCAAGCCGCCCGCGATCACAAGGCCTAATCCACGTCTCATCTCGGCACCTTCACCGAAACCAATCGCAATGGGGATGGCACCCATCACAGCAGCAACGGTCGTCATCATGATGGGACGCAAACGGACCAGACAGGCTTCGTAGATAGCCTGTTCGCTTGACTTACCTTCTTTTTTGGCTTCCAGGGCATAATCCACCATCATGATCCCGTTCTTCTTTACTATCCCGATTAAAAGTAAAAATCCGACGGCGCTGAAAATAGAAATGGGTTCGTCAAACAAAAAGAGGGTCAAGACACCACCCAGGCCGGCAAAAGGGAGGGATGACAATATGGTTAGTGGATGGATAAAGCTTTCGTAGAGTATTCCTAATACTATATACATCACCACCACGGCAAATAATAACAATAGCAACGTACTATTGATAGCTCTTGCGGTCTCCTTGGCAGCTCCTGTCAGGGATCCACTGACATTTTCGGGCAGAATCTCGGTAGCAATCTTTTCGGCCAGATGCAAACCCACATTAGGTGCTATACCATCGGCTAGGGAAAAACGGATCCATGTGTAGGGAAGTTGCTCAAGCCTATCCAACGATGGAGATCCGAGCTTTTCTTCCCATTCGGCCAGGGCCTTCAATGGTACAACAGCTCCGTTGCGTCCTGTCAGATAAAGCTTATTGGGAGCTCCGGCAGAATTCTGATAATCTGGTAGAAGTTCCATGAAAATATGTTCCTGAATGATACCCTTTTGGATTTTCCCGACTGAGCCTTGTCCATAAGCTTGTTGCAGCAGCATCTGAACATCATCCTTATCGAACCCGTATTGACTGGCCAATTCTTCATTGAAATTCATTGCCAATATGGGAGTATCATTGCTAACTCCATTGAGGACGAATGAGAATTCCGGATGAGACTGCATGGCAAGAGTCAAATCGGCTGCCCCTTTTTCTACTTCCGGGTAATCGAGCCCTTTGACGACCAGCCGGTACTGGCCGGCGCTGCCAAAATCCATGTCGGGATTGATCAACTGATAGGGCTGAGAAAAAGTCTGCAAGCCGGGAATACCGTCGAACTGCTTTTGCAAATCGGCCATTACCAGTTGCTGTGGAGGTCGCTGGTCTATAGGAAGCAAGCTGACTATAAGAAAAATGTTGTTGCCCATGGACAAACTGATAAACTTCTCGATATGAGGGTTAGCCTGAACGATAGCTTCGAGCTCTTTTTGTTGTGCCGTCATATCTGTAGAATTCATACCCGTTGGGAGATTGACAATGACAAAATTGTATCCTCTGTCTTCAGGAGGAAATAGGTTAACCGGCAATTTGGAAAAGAGAAGAATCGTTAATCCCATACATGCTAAAGCAAACATCAATATTGTTTTAGGATAACGGAAACAGGGTTTTAAAGTCCTTCCATAGAGATCTGTCATCCAGGAATTGGCTTGGTCAACCAAACTTTGCATTTTGCTCTTTCGGGCATGAGATGAAAGAAAGCGGCTGCAAAGCATGGGAGTGAGGGTCAAAGAGACAAAGCCGGAAACCAATATAGCAACAGCGAGGGTGATGCTGAATTCTCTGAATAACCTTCCATTAATTCCTTCCATAAACAAGATCGGTATGAAAACCGCAACAAGGGACAGGGTCATCGACAGGATAGTAAATGATATTTGTTTGGATCCCTTTAGGCTGGCTTCACGAGCCGATGTGCCATTCTCCTGGGAGCGTACAATATTTTCTAACACCACAATGGCGTCATCGACCACAAATCCGACTGAAAGGGTCAATGCCAACAGAGAAAGGATATCGAGGCTGAAGTTGGCCAGATACATGATGATAAATGTCCCAATGATCGATAGAGGCAAAGCAATACTTGTGATCAGTGAGTCGGTCAAGCGTCCCAAGCTAAAATAGATGACCACTACGACCAAAAGGAACGCCAGAATAAGCGTCCATTCGACATCGACAATCGCCCCTTTAATCCAAACGGCTTTATCAAACCAGACCGTTAAATGGATCGAAGGAGGAAGTTCCTTTTTAATTGCGTTGAGTTTTTCTAAAACGGATTGCGAGATAGCAACTGTATTGCCATCGCTGATTTTTTTTATTCCCATGATTAAGGCAGTTGATATTTTTTCGTGTGTTCCAAAATGAAATTCAAGCTCCGTATCAGATTTCGTGGAAATCTCAGCAATATCTTTTAATCTGATCAAGTGATCGCCAATGATTAAATCCCCTAACTCTTTGGCATCATGGATCTTTCCCTTAAGCTCTATCGATAAAAGTTTGCTGCCAGTCTGGATGCTTCCTAAAGGCATTTGATTAGTCTTCTGCCGTACAGCATCAACTACATCGTTGAATCCTACTTTTCTGATAGCCATCAGCTCCGGATTCAGTTTGATCCAGACAGAATTAGTACTGCCATAAATTTGTACTTCAGATACTCCCTCAACGCGACTAAGACGAGGCACGACATAGGCATCGGCATAGCTGCGTAAATCACCGATAGATGAATTATCTGAGGTCAGGAGAAAGAACATGATAGGTTCCTGACTTCCTTCCTGCAGATGGTAGGAGGGCCGCGGATCCAGGTCACTGGGCAGTTGCCCCTCTGCCCGGCTAATAGCAGCCTGTACATCACGGATGGCTTCGTTCATATCTTTGGAAAAACTGAATGACAACGAGATGGAAGAATGTCCTGAGGAGCTAGTAGATGAGATTTCCAGAAGTCCTTTCACATGGGTCAGTTCTTTTTCCAGGGGGATGGTCACCTGATTTAGGACTACCTCAGGGCTAGCACCCAAATAACCTGCAGAGACGACGATGTTAGGATGTTCGATATTGGGCAAGTCGCTGATCGGCAGTTTAAAAAAGGCGGCAATCCCTGCCAATATGATGGTCAGCATGACGAAAGTAGTCATGACAGGACGTTTGATAAATGGTGCGGATATATTCATGGCTTGATTTCTACTTTAATACCCGGCGACAATCGCAAATGCCCATCAATGACAATTTTCTCTTCAGGTTCGATCCCTTGCAAGACCACCTGATCTTTGTCATGTTCGCTGCCTAAGAGTAATGGTCGGAGCGCTACAGTCTGGTCTTCCTTGATGACATAGACATAGGGCCCTTCCTGATTGTATCTAATTGTTTTTTGCGGGATCAGTTTGGCATTCGTTTCAATGGCGACAGGTAACTTGACTTTCACATTTTGCCCCGGACGAAGCTTGTAATAGGGATTAGGCACTTTTCCACGAATCATCAACAAACCTGTTTTAGAGTCGAATTGATTATCGATAAATGTCACAGTCCCATCCTGGCATACTTCAGAGCCGCACAGAGCAACTAATTCAACAGATCCATTCTCATTTGGCATCCTAGGGAATTCCTTTTCAGTGATAGAAAACTCAACGATCAAAGGGTCCATTTTGGATATGGTGACAAGTGATTCTGTCTGATCCACCAGCATCCCTGGATGCACATCCAACTTACCGACCCTCCCATCAAGAGGGGAAAGAATAGTGCAGTGTTCGAGATCCAGTTGAGTAGCACCCAGCCGCGCAGCGTTCAACAGTACGCTAGCTTGCAATTTTTGCTCTTGGGCACTGAGATCGTCCCATTCCATCTGGGAGATCAGATCTTTACCTGCCAATTCCTTAAAACGACCCAGTTTTTTTTGGACAGCCTGATAGTCGGCCTGTTCCATAGCCAGCTGTGCTTCCCCTTCTCTCACCTTGATGGCATATGGCTTCGAGTCGATTTGGAAAAGAGGCGTTCCATTTTTCACCCACTGCCCTTCATTAACCATCACTTTTGATAACTGACCAGTTACTTGCGGACGAATCTCCAAAGAAACTGACGGATGCAAGGTGCCGATGGAATCGACATAGACGGTAAGATCCTTGACAATGGGTTGCACGACCTTGACAGGAATCGCCGGCATCTCCGGCATATGGGCGTCATGGCTGCTTTCACAACCCGCTATAACAAGGGAGGCAGTGAATAGAATGATAAGTGAATATTTTTTCATTGTTTCTCCAGATAGGGACATAATGTCCCTGTTGCATATGCCAAGTTGGCCAGAGACACTAGCCATCGGGTTTTCACATCGCTATAGCGAACACGGGCCTGTGCCAATTGCTGCTGGGCATTCGAAAGCTCAGTGATCCTCTCCTTGCCAGCTTGGTACTTCTGCAGGACACCTTCATAAGCCTTGATCGAGTTGGCAAGGTATTCATCAGCATCAGGCAGGATCTCCTGCGCAGCTTCCAGAGTACGGCTATGGGTTAATACTTCTAGTGAAATTTCCAGTTCAAGCTCAGCTAATTCTTCCATCGATATCTTAGCGTTGGCAAAAGCCATCCGTTTCTGATAGGTGGCACCAAATCCTGTGAAGAGAGGCAGCTCAAAGTCCAAACGCACTTCATAGTGTCCTCCATGGGCCCTATCATGGAAATAATGGTCTGTCCCGCCGCGTGCACCGGATGTTAACTTAGGCCCATACGATGCGCCAACCTGTTTTTGACGCGCCAGTGCTTCGGTATGCTTGGCTTGCTTGGCCAACAAATCGGACCGCTGCCTCAACGCTAGTTCAATCAACTTATTAACGTCCACCTGTCTCGAAGACGGTGGCTTAGGAATCGGAGCGAGCTCGATGCAAGTGTTAGCCGGTAATCCAAGGCTGGTGGTAAGCTTGCCTATTTGAATATCCAACAAAGCCTTTTGGCGGGCTAAATCCATTTTCATTTCGGAGTAATTAGCCTGACTTGTATAGACATCGGTGACAGAGGTCAATCCTGTCCGATTGAGCTCGAGAGCAGCATCCCGGACAACGGTGGCTTCTTTGAGGGAAACAAGGGCGGCCTGATACACTTCACCGGCATGAAAAGCCGCATAGGCATTTTCAAGGACGTTCACCATCACTTTTTGAATGCTCCATTCTGATTGCCAATTAGCCGCCACAAGGGCCATTTTGGCTGCGCCGACATTAGCATTCGTTTCGCCAAAGTCAAACAGCAGCATGGAAAGGGTGATGTCTGTCCCTGCCAGGGTATAGTCGGTATCAGGGCCGTTGACAAATTTATATGTGCGGCCTTTACTCACATAGGCATCAAAGCCCACTTGAGGATAATAGGCGCTCTTGGCACTGCCCAAGGCAGCAGCAGCCCGATTGGCATTCCACCATGCCTGTTTGGTCGACGGATGATTTTCCAGGGCGATGTCAACCAACTCGGAAAGTGTTAAGGGATGGTTGAGATCCTGAGCCGCATTCAGTGCCCATGTCACCAACAGAAAAATAATCAGCATGAATTTATTAAACAAAATCACTACACCTATATCAAGTGGGTTTATTAGTCTAACAATTATGCGAAAAAAAATCGAATGAAAATAGGGCGGCTCCGCCGGCGCTTTGTTATAACACGCACTCATGCAATGCAAAACGCATCGTAGGCAATGCTATAACGGTCTTCAGCAACGATTATCTGTTCATCAATATTTTTTGAAGAAGATGATTTACTTGATGATATCCTGGAAAATATTTTTTATGATTCTAAAAAAAGTCAAAAATTCAAAGAGTGCAGATGGTTTTGTATTCTTTCTTCAATCAGTTTATATATCGATAAACAACCTAATGTTTATCATATCATCGATCATTTTGTTCAGCTTTATGATGGTTTGAAAAAGACCAAAGGCATTGAATTATTATTTGATTGGATCTCAAAAAAGAAAGTCATGCTAGATGAAAGAACTCTCTTGCTCATCTCTATTATTGAAAAAATAACCGAACAGGAATTTCTCCGATTTTTTTATCAAAATGCCGAGATGGCGATCGCTTCTCTTATTTTACCGGCAGACGTGATAAAGTCGCATAAAGAATTCGGCCTATAATATGATGAAGAAAGGCTACATCTACGCCCTCACTAAAAAAGGATCCTTTCCAGGATATCTTCGACGGTGAAACCGAACTCTTTGGCGAGGGCGCCGGCGGGGGCTGAAGCACCAAACCGTTCAAGGCAGATGGCAATGCCATCGCGTCCGATATATTTATGCCAGCCAAGGTCTACGCCCGCTTCAATGCTGACCCGTTTTCCGATGTCGCCGCCAAGGAGGCTCTCTTTGTATTCCGAGCCTTGTTTTTCAAAGATTTCCCAGCAAGGCATGGAGATCACCCTAACAGCCTTATCATGCTTTTCGAGCTCTTCTGCAACGGCAATGGCTAAGGATACTTCGGAGCCTGTAGCGATCAGAGTGAAGTCTGGTTGTGTTTTTTCATGTTTGACGATATAAGCCCCTTTTCCCATCCCATCGGCATAGGGAACCTTCGTCCCTATCAAGTCGGGCAGATTCTGACGCGATAAGATGAGCGCCGTCGGTCCTTTATACTGCAGGGCAGCGAGCCATCCCATTTTGACTTCATTGGCATCGGCTGGACGGATCACCTGCAGCTGCGGGATCGCCCGCAAAGCGGCATAATGTTCGATAGGCTGGTGGGTGGGACCATCTTCTCCCAGAAAGATCGAATCGTGGGTGAACTGATAGATCACTTGCGCATGCTGCAAGGCTGCCAGACGGATGGCATTGCGCATGTAATCGGAAAAAGTCAAAAAAGTTCCGATGAAGGGAATCATCATTCCGGTTTGTGAAAGGCCTGTGGCAATGGCAGCCATGCCGAATTCCCTGACTCCGTACTTGATATTCTGTCCGATAAAGCGTCCGGGACCCACCATTTGTCCTTTCTTGATAGTCGTCATATCTGAGCAGGAGAGGTCGGCTGATCCACCATAAATATTTGGCAGCAGTTCGGCGATGAGGTTGATGCAGTCTTGAGAGGCTTTTCTGCCTGAGATGTTCCCTTTTATTGGCAATTCTTGCAATTTTTGTTCCAGATCGGGCGGAATTACATGTTGGAGCATCTCTTTCAATTCGATCGCTTTAGTTGGATTAGCCTCTTCCCATGCTGCGTAAATTTGATTCCAGTCTTCTTCTTTTTTGGCATCTTCAATAATTTTCCCCTGAAAGTAGTTGAGGACAGCTTGCGGGACATAAAATTCATCTTGGGGAATTCCAAGAGCCTCTTTGGTAGCTTTGATCTCTTCGTGTCCAAGCGGCGAACCATGCACCTTGCAGGTACCTGCGTTATTGGGAGCTCCTTTGCCGATAACGGTGCGGGAGATAATCAAGCATGGACGTTCTTGTCTTCTCCTGATCTTGTTGAAGACGTTGTCGAGAGCTTCGAGATCATGTCCATTGACTTCATAGACGTCCCAGCCATAGGCTAAATAACGCGTTTTGGTGTCTTCTGAACAGCTTTCGCTAAGAGGACCATCAAGGCATACATTATTGGCATCGTAAATGGCGACCAGATTATCCAATTTCAGATGCCCAGCCAATGAACAGACTTCTGAAGAAATCCCTTCCATGACACAGCCATCACCCATTACAGCATAAATTTTATTGTTAAAAATTTTATACTTTTCAGTGTTGAAGCGTGCAGCCAGCAACTTAAATCCGAGGGCCTGTCCCACAGCATTGCCAATTCCCTGCCCTAATGGCCCGGAGGTGGTTTCCACACCTTCTGTCATCCCATATTCAGGATGTCCGGGAGTAATAGAATGGAGCTGTCTAAAATTTTTAATATCATCCAAAGTGACGTTGAACCCGGAAAGGTGCAAACAAGAATAAAGCCACATCGACCCGTGCCCGGCCGACAAGATCAACCTGTCGCGATCGAGCCACTGCGGATTTTTAGGATGATGCTTAAGGTGGTGTCCGTATAGGTAAGCTCCGAGCTCGGCACATCCCATCGGCAACCCCGGATGGCCGGAATCTGCTTTTTGAACGGCATCTATCGACAGTCCACGGATGGTGTTAGCTATTCTGGAAAGAATTTGTTTTTGTTCGTCATCTAATTTATTGCCTTGAGGCCAAACTTTTTCTAAGGTATTCATGCCGGTATCCTTTTTGGGAATTTGGGAATTATAGTAGCGGTAAGTAAAAAATAAGTCAAAACAGTAAAAGTAACGGTGTGTGTGGAAAAATGAGATGTAATCCAACAGTGACTCCTAAATTTTAACGCAAAGGAGCAAAGGGACGCAAAGATCGCAAAGGAGTCACGCAGGACAATAGAAAAAATCAAGTACAGGAGGTCTCAGAGGTCAAAGAAAAGAGCGGAAAGGATGATAAAGATGATTAGGATAGACAGGATTAGAGAGCGGAAAGGATGATAAAGATGATTAGGATAGACAGGATTAGAGAGCGGAAAGGATGATAAAGATGATTAGGATAGACAGGATTAGAGAGCGGAAAGGATGATAAAGATGATTAGGATAGACAGGATTAGAGAGCGGAAAGGATGATAAAGATGATTAGGATAGACAGGATTAGAGAGCGGAAAGGATGATAAAGATGATTAGGATAGACAGGATTAGAGAGCGGAAAGGATGGAAAGGATTTATAAGATGGATAGGATACAAGCGCGCCGTGAAAAAAAGGGCGGACTAAATGAGGTACTCCTCTTATAGCTTAAACCTTGATCAATATGCAGTTTTTCTTGAGGAATTTCCTTCGCTTGAAAGGTGTCAGATAAATTGTTTTTAAGTTTTCGTTCATTTTCATTTAGTCGATCATAATGCTAGAAACAGCACAACAAAGTTAGATCCGTGCCTATCTGGTTAACACAGGTCTACCTCGGTAGGGGTAGGCACGGTTAAATCACATCTGCTCTATATCCTGCCTATCCTAACCATCCTTATCTATCCTGTCCGCTCTATATCCTGCCTATCCTAACTATCCTTTACATCCTCTCCGCTCTATATCCTGCCTATCCTAACTATCCTTTACATCCTCTCCGCTCTAATATCTTGCCTATCCTAATCATCCTTTACATCCTCTCCGCTCTATATCCTGCCTATCCTAAACATCCTTTACATCCTCTCCGCTCTATATCCTACCTATCCTAACTATCCTTTACATCCTCTCCGCTCTAATATCTTGCCTATCCTAATCATCCTTTACATCCTCTCCGCTCTATATCCTGCCTATCCTAAACATCCTTTACATCCTCTCCGCTCTATATCCTACCTATCCTAACTATCCTTTACATCCTCTCCGCTCTAATATCTTGCCTATCCTAATCATCCTTTACATCCTCTCCGCTCTATATCCTGCCTATCCTAAACATCCTTTACATCCTCTCCGCTCTATATCCTACCTATCCTAAACATCCTTTACATCCTCTCCGCTCTCTTCTCTGGGATTTTTGTTTTCTGTGCTTTGCCTTGCCTATGCGTTTAATATCTCTGCACCTTATCGCTGAAATCTTGACGTATCTGGATCTCCACACGAAACTCTTTCCGATAAAGGCCTATCTCTTATAGTATAGAAATTCAACAGGAGACTATCATGACAGAAGTATCCCAGATTATCCGTACAGCATCGTTGGAAGAATCACAAGCCAAATACCCTCTCCCCCCTTATCTTCTAACGGCAGCTAAATATTTTGAAAAAGCCCACGTCATTTACCGCAACGTGAAGTTTTCATTAATTCTGAAGAATGCTCAAGAAAATCCGCACGATGGTAATCCCTTCATCTATGGTTCCGCCATTGATGTACTGGCCCCGATGACAGAAACTTCAGCCTATGCGCTGCAAATAGCGTTGATCGGGAAATCGGTTAACGACATCGTCAAGCAATACGAAGAAGTTTACCTCGCTTATCAATCATTTCAAGATGCCTTGTACAACCGTTTTTCCATCTATGACCCTGATTCGTTTAATCCGGATGAAAAGCTGACAATCACCTCGCCGTCTTTTAAAAAACAATTTAAAGACAAGGTTGCCGCCTGTCCGGCTTATCTTTTACATGTTGCAGAAACCATTACCATCCTTTTTTTGGAGATATTTAAGCTGGCGATGTGTCTGGAAGATGTACGCCTTTTAACTAATGGCGATATCAGCCAAAGGAATTATGCCTGCACTGCGCTGGTGGCTGAATGGCAACAGTATAAACGGGATTTGCAAAACCGCTCGTTTCTCATAAAAGAGATGAACAATAATAATATCATTGTCGATAAAATCCTCAACAAAATTAACAAAAACAGTACTGCAAAATCGCTGCTTAATTTATTGCAAGAAGGGTTTAACCAGCTGACCGAAAACCAAATCGTTATCCATATATCTACAACAGCAGCCGAAACTCTTGGCGGACTGGCTAATGAAAATGCCCCCTTAATGATACAATATAAAGCACCCAAAAGAGCTTTGGGTAACGAGTACGCTAATTTCCCCTGTATTCCCTGGGCGGGACAGAGCTTTGACTCAGCTGCCGTAAGTTCCGAACTCCCATTAATTGTTAAAATGGTAGTTTCCTCACCTGAAAAGGTTAAGATGGCCAGTGATCAAATGAAAAGAGAGTTCTTTCAAATATTCAATACAAGCTTAATGTTTTTTGAATCATTGTCTTCCCCCACGTCAACCTCTACATCCAAGCCTGATAAATATGCTTGATCCTCTTGTTCTTTATTTTTTCGTGATAATTATGATAGAATGATTTTTCATTAATAAAAGAAGGTACATATGTCAACGCAGATCATACGCCGCCAATTTTTAGATTATTTTAAAAAGCATAAGCATGCTGTCATTCCGTCATCCTCCGTCGTTCCACATGACGATCCTACCCTCTTGTTTAATAATGCCGGAATGAATCAGTTTAAGGACGTCTTTCTTGGCGAAAGCCATCGCGACTATACCCGTGCGGCCACTAGCCAAAAATGTATCCGGGTCGGTGGAAAACATAATGACCTGGAAAATGTAGGCCATACCTCGCGCCACCTCACCTTCTTCGAGATGCTCGGCAACTTCTCCTTTGGCGACTACTTTAAAAAAGAAGCGATCCAATTTGCCTGGGAAATTTCTACCGATATATTTGGCTTTGATCCCAACGGCATCTGGCCGACTGTCTTCCGCGACGATGACGAGGCCTTTGAAATGTGGACTAAATATGTTCCTGCTGAAAGGATCACCCGCTTTGGTGAAAAAGAGAATTTCTGGGCCATGGGCGACACCGGCCCCTGTGGACCATGCTCCGAATTGCTTTATGACCGCGGAAACAAATTTGGCGATGCGCGCAATCCATCTGAAGACATCTCCGGAGAGCGTTATCTCGAGTACTGGAACCTGGTATTTATGCAGTTTAACAGACAGCCTTCCGGACTTAACGAACCGTTGCCAAAGCCGTCGATCGACACCGGAGCTGGCCTGGAGAGGGTCATAAGCCTTAAGATGGGAGTAGAAAGCGTCTTTGAAACGGATGTCCTGCGCGGGATAATTGCGCAAGTCGAGAAAATCACAGGTAAACCTTATCATGCCGATAGCGACAGTTCGGCTGCGTTCAGGGTGATAGCCGACCACCTGCGCTGTCTTTCATTCGCCATTGCCGATGGTGTCCAACCAAGCAACGTCGACCGCGGCTATGTCTTGCGAAAGGTACTGCGGCGCGCTGTCCGTTATGGGCGACAGCTAGGCATGGAAAAACCTTTCCTGGCCGATGTTTTGCCAAGGCTCGTCAGTGAGATGGGATCCGACTATCCTGAACTTGTCAAGGGACAGGGGCGGATCAGCGAAATCTTGACCATCGAAGAAGAAGCCTTTCAACGCACTTTAAAGCGAGGCGGCAACATTCTTAGTCAAGTCATTGACAAGGCCCAAGCAGCAGATAAGGTTATCAGCGGGGAGGACGCTTTCAAATTGAAAGACACCTATGGACTCCCTATCGAAGAAATCCTGTTAATTGCCAAGGACTCTGCTCTAACTGTCGACCAGAACAAATATCAGCTGCTGGAAGTAGAAGCTAAAGAACGCTCCAGAAGCGTTCAGAAAAACGTGCAGCAAATTGCCGGTGAAAATGTCTTCGCCGAATTTGCCAAGAAGCATGGCGAGACCAAATTTATCGGCTATCAAAATAAAGACATCGAAAGCAAGATTGTCGGCATTGTGATCGACGGCGAGTTTACTCAGAACATGAAAACCGGACAGGAAGGTTTAATCATCCTGGCAGAGACTCCATTCTACGCTGAAATGGGCGGACAGGTAGGTGACACCGGCTTTTTGAACAACGATAAAGTGAATTTTACAGTTAAAGACACTACATCGCCTTATAAAGGGGTTATCACCCATTATGGCGTTCTTGAAAAAGGGGTGATCTCTGTTGGCGAAAAGCTGAAAGCCACGATTGATAAAGGACGCCATCAAAAAATTGCCAACAACCACACCGCGACCCACTTGCTCCATTGGGCTCTTCATCAAGTCTTGGGAGAACATATCAAGCAAGCAGGATCAGTCGTTGATCCTCAAAGGCTCCGCTTCGATTTTAGCCATCACAAAGCTTTAACATTGGATGAAATCCGGAAAATTGAAGATCTGGTTAATCGCAAGATCCGGGAAAACCTTCCTGTTAAAACTTACGAAGTCAAATATGATGAGGTCCAGAAACGCGATGACATCAAACAGTTCTTCGGAGAAAAATACGGTTCTACCGTGCGTGTAGTAGACATCGACTACTCCAAGGAACTTTGCGGCGGTACCCATACTTCTTCCGTAGGCAACATTGGACTTTTCCGCATTGCCAAAGAGAGCAGCATCGCCGCAGGTGTCCGCCGCATCGAAGCTGTCACCGGCGAGGAAGCAGAACAATTGAACAGGGATAATGAAAATCTCGTTATAAAGATATCTGAAACGGTGAAAGCAACCCAGCATCATGTTCATGACAGGATAGAAAAGTTGCTCGAAGAAAACAAAACCTATCTTCAGGAACTAAGAGACTTGAAGAAGCATCAAATGCAATCCCTTGTACAGGGACTCATCGAACAGTCGGAAAAAGCACAAGAGATCCCGGTGGTCTTGGCTGAAGTGCCGGTTACGGCTGAAGAGCTGAAAATGTGCATGGACCTCATTGGTGAAAAGATGAAGTCAGGCATTGTCATCCTCGGCGCTGTCATGCCTAATAAATGCCAGGTGATGGCCAACGTCTCCGATGACTTGGTCAAAAAGGGATTCTCCGCTAATGAGCTGCTCAAAATCATGATGCCGATTGTTGAAGGGACTGGAGGAGGCAAACAAAACTCTGCCCAAGGCGGCGGCAAGGCTCCACAGAAGCTCGGCGAGGCGCTGAGGGTTGTGCGGCAACATTTGATGCAAGAGATAAAGCGCTAAAGGATGCCTAACATCCTCCAAGAAATATTAGAAAGTGAGCGAATAGCTGAGTTGCAGCAGGCGCTGACCAATCGGGAATCGATCTTGATCGAAGGGCTATGGAATTCCCCGAAAGGATTGGTCGCTTCACTGGCTCAGCAGGCCACCGGTAAGCATATCCTGATCCTGACAGGCGGCAGCCAGGAGGAGGTGCGCCTCTTCCATGACTTCAGCCTTTTCACCAACCGCCCGGTCGTCGACTTCCCCTCGTGGGAGACCTTGCCTTCAGAAAATATTCCTCCCAGTCCTGATATCGTAGGAGAGAGGTATAAAGTTTTAAAGCAGCTTGAAAGTTCTTCGGAGCCGCACATCATCTTAACCGGACTGCAAGCCTGCCTGCAAAGACTCATCCATCCATCGGTTTTTAAAAATCTCTATCTCACTTTGAAACGGGGACAAACCATTGGTTTCGAAGATTTCATTCATAAACTTACTGAAATGGGCTATCAAAAAAAAACTGTTGCTTCTGACAAGGGTGAGTATGCTGTTCGCGGCGGCATTATCGATGTCTTTCCTGTTTCATCGCCGGATCCATTCAGAATAGAATTTTGGGGAGATGACATCGAGTCTCTGCGTATTTATGATCCTATCGGGCAAAAATCGGTCAAACCAATCGATCTAATTGAAATCACTCCGGCAGTGGAATTGGAGCTGCTGAATCAAAATGTCAAACAAGCTTCTATTCTCGATTATTTAGGACCCGATACCCTCGTTGTTTTTGATGATCTGCTGTCATTAGAAGATAGGTATGCTTCCCTCATCAATATGGTGGGAAAGAACCATGCCTTCAGCTCCATCGATGATTTTCTAGATCAGCTTGCCCCCCTGCAGAAAATCCTACTGTCCTCCAAACCGATTGAAGAGCTGAGCGAAGTCAAAGCACTCGATCAAAAAAAGACGGGCTATTATTCAAGACAAACGTCGTTCCACCAGCTTATATTCCAAATGTTCAACCGCGAATGGAAGATAAAAAGATGGAACCACCTGTTCAATACTGTCAGTGACTATTTATTCTCACAAGAAGATGGCGAACCTTCCGGCGATGAATTGCTCTACCGTCTTTCTGTCCTAAGTCATGAAGACACCCGCCTCCATTTCTTGTGCTCGAGCGAACTGGAAGAGGAAAATCTGCATAAACGTCTTCTCGATGCCAAAATCCGCCTGCCAAAGCAGACTTTCTATCATATAGGCTATCTTTCCAGTGGCTTTGCGACTCAGGACCAAAAAATCGTCGTCCTCCCTCTGACTGAAATCACCCACCGCTACAAACTGCGTCGTCAAAAACAGCGCAGCACCTACCATACTACCCCCTCCGATTCATATGACCTGGTACCAGGCGAGCTGGTCGTCCACTTCCACAATGGAATTGGTAAATTTTTAGGTATCGAAAAGAGACCCAACCACCTGGGCATTCCAAGCGAATTCTTCACCATCGAATATGCCGAAAACTCCAAGCTTTACGTGCCATTAAACCAGGCTCACCTCATCACAAAATATATCGGATCGAGCGAAGAGTCCCCCAGATTGCATACATTAGGCAGCGGTCGGTGGAAGAAGACCAAAGAAACGACCGAGAAGGCTATCCTTGGATATGCAGCCGAGCTTTTGCAGACCTATGCCAAGCGTTCCGTCAAAGAAGGTTTTGCCTTTCCTGCAGATACGGCTGAACTTCTCGAATTCGAAGAAGAATTCCCATTTTCCGAGACAGAAGACCAGCTCGAAGCCATAGCCAACATCAAACAAGATATGATGTCGAATAAATCAATGGACCGGCTGATTTGCGGAGATGTGGGCTATGGGAAAACTGAAGTCGCATTGCGGGCAGCTTTTAAAGCTGTTGTGGAAGGTCAGAAGCAAGTTGCTGTCCTAGTCCCTACCACCGTCTTAGCCATGCAGCACTTTGATAACTTTACAGATCGAATGAGCAACTTTCCTGTCAATGTAGGCGTTTTGTCCCGCTTCCGCTCCGGCAAACAGATCAAAGAGACCCTGGAAGGGATTGCTGCAGGTTCGGTCGACATCGTCATAGGCACCCACCGTTTGATCAGTACCGACGTCACATTCAAAGACCTTGGCCTGGTCATCATCGACGAAGAGCAGCGCTTTGGTGTCAAAGCCAAAGAGCATCTCAAGAAAATCAAGGGTGGTGTTGACTGCCTTACTTTATCCGCCACACCGATTCCACGAACCCTTTATATGTCACTCGTCGGAGCCAGGGATATGTCTGTCATTAATACGCCGCCCCAGGACCGTCTACCGATTAAAACGATCATTACCGAATTCACGGATGTTACTTTAAAGAATGCCTTGATGCGTGAATTGACCCGCGATGGCCAAGCCTTTATCATTCACAACCGTGTCGAGTCCATCTATTCTGTAGCCACTCGAGTTAAAGACCTTCTTCCACAAGCCAGAGTCCTGGTAGCCCATGGACAGATGCATGCTGATGAGATCGATGCTACTTTCCATGCATTCAAGAATGGCCACGCTGACATTCTCATCGCCACTACCATTGTTGAAAACGGTATCGACATCCCCAACGCTAACACCATCCTGATCGACCGCGCCGACCAGTTCGGCTTGGCATCCCTCTACCAGCTGCGCGGCCGCGTTGGACGGTGGAACCGTCGGGCCTACGCTTACTTCCTTGTTCCCAGTACCGTTTCAATGCCAGAGATATCGCGCAAGCGGCTGCAAGCACTGGCTGAATCGGGCGGCTACGGCGGCGGAATGAAAGTAGCCATGCGCGATCTTGAAATACGCGGCGCCGGCGATATCCTTGGCACAGAGCAGTCGGGCCATGTCTCATCAATAGGATTCCATCTTTACTGCAAAATGCTCAAACGCACCATCCAGACGATGCAAGGAAAGGTGCCTAGCATCATCTCAGATGCCAAGGTCGAATTCTCGGTCGATGCTCGCCTTCCAGATACTTATGTCAACGAAGTCAGCCTCCGCATGGAGGTCTATCAACGATTGGGTGAATCGATCTCATGGGAAGAGGTCGACGCCATCTGGGAAGAGATGCAAGACCGATTTGGCGCCCCTCCCGAGCCGGCGCAATGGCTCTACCACCTTACACGTGTCCGCGTCTACGCAGCAAGGCATGGATTTACCCTGCTCAAACAGGAAAAAATCTCCCTCACCATCGAAAAGAACAAAGGAAAGGATTCGATCATCCGCAAGATCCTCATGCCCAAATTCAAATCCCCGCAGGAAATGGAAAAGAAAGTCGTTGCTGAGATGGAAAAAACATAAAAAAAACATAAAAATACTTTACTATTAATCACTTAAATGCTATGATCCTACTTTCGGGGTGCTATAGTCCACCCCTGTTTCTTATGTTTATTTCATTCGATTTAACCTAGTTACATAATAAATACTAACCTAGACTATTCCATCTAACTCATTTGGGTAGGTTAATCAAAAAAGGAATATATCTATGTCTTTCAATCAATTTGACCTTATCCCTGAGCTTCTCCGTGCAGTCGCTGAAAGTGGCTATACTGTCCCCACACCTATACAGATTCAGGCAATCCCGCTAGTTTTAGAAGGAAGCGATCTGCTTGCCGGTGCGCAAACAGGAACCGGTAAAACAGCCGGTTTTACCCTTCCGTTACTACAAATATTATCTAAAAATAAAAGGGCCACTAGCCAGAAGGTGCGTGCACTCATCTTAACACCAACCAGAGAATTGGCAGCCCAGGTTGAAGAGAGCGTCAAGGCCTATGGCAAGTACCTTTCAATGAAATCAGCTGTCGTCTTTGGTGGTGTAAACATCAATAACCAAATTCGCCACTTACGACAAGGGATTGATATCCTCGTTGCTACACCAGGGCGCCTTCTTGACCTTGTGGGTCAAAAAGCTGTCGATCTCACCCAAGTCGAAGTCCTCGTACTAGATGAAGCTGACAGAATGTTAGATATGGGCTTTATCCACGATATCCGGAAAATTCTTAATATCCTTCCCAAGAAACGACAGAGCCTGCTCTTTTCCGCAACCTTCTCTGATGAAATAAAAAAACTGGCTGCTAACTTCTTGACGGCACCCAAGCTGGTTCAGGTGGCGCAGCGCAATACGACCGCAGAAGGGGTATCTCAGATCATTCATCCGACCGACAGCAAGCGCAAGAGCTCCCTCTTGACACATCTGATCAACTCTGAAAACTGGAAACAGGTACTGGTATTTACGCGCACTAAACATGGCGCTAACCGTCTCTCTAAACACTTAGACAGTGCAGGAATCACTTCTGCGGCTATCCATGGTAACAAGACCCAGGGGGCCCGTACGAAAGCTTTGGCCGATTTCAAAAAAGGTAGCGTACGCGTCCTGGTGGCAACCGATATTGCGGCACGCGGGCTGGATATTAACCAGTTGCCTCACGTCGTTAACTTTGACCTCCCTAACGTCCCAGAGGACTACGTCCACCGGATCGGACGTACAGGCCGTGCCGGTAATGAAGGAAAAGCCATTTCATTGGTCTGCATTGATGAACACAAATTACTTAAAGATATCGAAAGGCTCTTAAAGTGCGAGATCCCACAAGTGATTATTCCTGAGTATAAGCCCGATCCCTCCATTAAGGCCGAACCAATCATCAATGGCCGTAATACAGCCAGAGGCGACCCTAGAAGCCCTCCAAGAAATCAGGGTCAAGGAATGAGGAATAAGCAGAATTCAACAAGGGACGCAACTCATAGTTATAAAAAAGCAAGGGTGTAGCTTTTTACGATGTTTCTGAGAGCTTTTTCTGAATGGTTGGATACCTGAGTTCATAGATCATGAACAGGTCGAACATGATGGTAAAATGCTGTATGCAAAGCCATAAACAATGGCTGGCAAAAGCCGAAAGCGATCTTAGGGCATCTGAAAAACTTGCTACTGAAGACTTACTGCTTTTCGCTATCCAGATGCAGAACTAAATCCAGAAAAACAAGCATTAGATGATGCAATCATCAAAGCAAAGCGCATCTTAAAATTTGTTAGGGAAAAAACCAATTCCGGGAAATGGATAAATATACTGATAAATATTTTGTAACAGTTCTGAAGATTAGTTACGCGTTGTCACTGTAGCATATCCTCCAAGGTCTTCAGCATGGCGTTGGCCCAGATCATATACCCTTCTACGGTGAGATGCAGGTAGTCAAACATAATATCTTCTTGCACCTGACCATCCGGTCCAAAAAACTCATCATTAATATTAATAAAGCGTGTCATCCTGCCGTCATCATATTTAGCGAGAAAAGCATTTGCCTTCTCAATTTTAACCATCTGAAACGAATCTTTATTTCGGGGAAAGATGCCCAAAAGTAATACTTTTGTAGAGGGGCTTTTATCATGGATTTCATTTATGATCATTTTAATTCCGACTGCAATCTTTTCAGCCGAGTCAGTACCACAGTTGTTGGTCCCGATCAATAACACGACTACTTTTGGTTTAATCCCCTTAAACTCTCCATTTTGAAGGCGCCAAAGAACATTTTCTATCCGATCTCCGGGAATGGCAAAATTGGCGGCATGCAAAGGAGCAAAATATTCATCCCATATTGGTCTTGCTTCAATCTGCCAACCATAAGTGATGGAATCGCCCATGAACAACACTTCTATTCTGCCTCGACGAGCCTTTGCCACATACTTTTTGTGAAGTTTCTCCCAATTCAATGCTTCCTTACGGGGTTTTGGAGCAATCGCAGAAGCAGCATGTTGTAGCAAAGGAAAAGAAGCATCTTGACCTATCACAAATGGTGAAATCAAGCTGGCTGCTACAAAGAGACATAACCGATATTTTTTCATTGCGATGCTGTCACTTTGGCGATGAGGTTGACGATCTGTTCGAGTTATTGGAAATCGAGTTTAGCAAAAATGGGTATTAAATCAATGCAAATTATCTATGAGCGCAAAAGTCGGTTGGATTCATTCATAACACATTCAACATCATAGATCCCGTAGGGAATTGCAAGCGCTTAGGTGGCACACCATAAGCGACCACTTTTTTCATTCAGGTAATGAGACATCCCTTGGTATTTTTTTCGGAATTGCGCCAGCAGCGGCTGAGCGAACAGGTAACTCTGACTACCGGCGATCAATCGACGTCAGAAATTATCACTCTTGTAGACAAGATATGGTTATATGACAAATGAGAGCACAAGAAACTATTTTATGATAATATTATCAAACTTTCAGAGTATTACTTAGGAAATGATCAGCTCATCAAACCATTGTACCAAGCCTTTGAGAATAGACAACAAGCCTAATTCTCTTAAGTACTCATATCGGCTTTTTAAGATGTTTCTGAGAGCCTTTTCTGAATGGTGGGGTACCTGAGTTCATAGATCTTGAACAGGTTAACGACAAGCACCTTCAGGACAGCATATCCTGGTGTCGCCAATAATAGTCCCACTAGGCCATAAAGGGTACCTGCTGCCAGCAATACAAGGATAAGTGTAAGGGGGTGGATGTGCAGCCGGTGTCCTAAAATTTGGGGTGAAAGGAAATTAGCTTCTATCTGCTGCACAATGATAAAGACAATGGCCACCTTAATTAACATATAATTACTCATGGTGATACCTACCAGCAATGCAGGGGCAATCGCCAATAAAGGCCCCAAAAACGGGATGGTCATAAAGATAATGGCAATCACTGCAAGAATAAGGGCATAGTCCAATCCAATAATTAAATATCCAATGAATAAGAGCAATCCAACGATGCTAGATACTGTGACAATACCCGTGATAAAATTTGCTAGCGTAGTATCGATATTCCTAAGGATCTTTTTTACCTCCTTAGTGTAGTCTTCCGGCATATGGTCAAGGAAGTCGGCGGTAAAATCTTCCCCGCTCTTCAAAAGATAAAAAACAATGAATGGAATGACGGCCAAAATTGCGGCAATATGAGTGATATATCCAAAGATCGTCAGTAAGTTTTGACTTAAAGAAACGGTCACTTGTTTAGCCACAGCCATCATTCTTTCTTCTACAGCATATTGAATCTTCATTTCCAGGTTATCTGCTGTAAAATTCGAATTTGTTTGCATCTGCTCAATTGATTTAACTGTAGTGTCAGCAATGGCTTTGACCTGATCAGCAAGCATTGGGCCGACATAGACAAAGAAAAGGGCTAAAATCACTGCAATGATGACATAGGAGACAAGAATGGTCACAACTCTAGGCACGTTATATTCTTCTAACTTATTAACTAATGGCCTGAGCATATAGTAAAACACTAGGGAGATGGCCAGAGGGGCAAAAAGACTCGAAACAAAATTAAAAAGCGGATAAAGAAGAAATGCGACCTGATAAAAAACAAAAACAATCAGCAAAATTAACAGTATGCCGGTAGTATACTTGAAGAACTTGTTGTAGTACCAAGGGATGATCTTTTTACTTTTTTCTGTATTTGTCATAATTTCACTATGTTAGATCTGACAATGTGCTCTCAAATCTTTTTCTGCTACCTCTAAAAATCCCTTTAGCTTCTTTTTTCAAAGCCTCATCAATAGAACCCATAATCCTCACTCCCTTTTCCACATGCTCTCCAGTATAGGTATTGAAGACGTTCTCTGAACTCTTCTTGGTCTTGATCCCATCACGCATCAGCGGCAAGTCAGATATCAGCAGCAATGCCCCCAAGGGGAGCTTGTGGCTGTATCCAGCAATAAACAACGTCGCACACTCCATCTCAATGGCTTGCGGCCTGGTCGCCTTCAGCTTATTGGCAAATTCATTATCAAACTCCCAAAACCTTTTGTTAGTCGTATGGGTGATCCCTACATGATAGGGAGTATTTTCTT
Organism: Chlamydiota bacterium; assembly: GCA_013287815.1. Taxonomy (GTDB): domain Bacteria; phylum Chlamydiota; class Chlamydiia; order Chlamydiales; family Parachlamydiaceae; genus JABDDC01. Next base: position 38,043 of record JABDDC010000009.1, on the reverse strand, counting down.
CATCTAAAACGTTTGTCACAATTTTTTGCACGAGAAAATTTGCTAGTGAGGGTACTTCAGCTGGGAAATAGAAATCAGACGTTCCCTCTCCCCTGATACTGGCCACAGGAACAAAGTACTCACCGATCTGATAGTGTCTGCGGAGTCCACCGCACATCCCAAGAAGGAGCGTCGCGCGAATCGGTAGAAACGCCAGCAAATCCGCCACTAGAGCGGCGGCCGGAGAGCCGATCTTAAAATCCAGTATAGAAACCCTCTCCGCCGGTGAATGGGCCACTTGGAACGTCGACCCCTCGATAATTGGCACATTGCGGCTTTCTGCGAAATAGCGGACATACTTGGAAAAGTTTGTGATCAGCACGTAAGGCTGGAAATCGGCAATAGGTGATCCTGAATAACGCTCCAATGTATCATGGGCAATCTTTTCTTGAAGAGTTCTTTGCTCTTCTGTCTGTTTATCATTATTATCCATTGTTTTTCCTAATCGTTAATCGTTATTAAATAGGGGTCCAAAAGAAGATGGTATTTTCTTTGTCACTGTAAATGTCTTGTTGCAACGGCCGCAGACGATCTGTTTCTCCAAATTGTCATCGTGCCGCTGATATTTCTGCCGGTCTTCCATAATATAGCCGCAATCTGGACAGCTTCTATAATCTATTACGATGTCCCACGTATGGTCGCCGCGACTCTGCCTCGGATCATCCATCGTCTTTCCTGCCAAAAAGCCTTTTGAAAAAACCTTTTTTCTTGGGACGAAAATGGTGCAGCTCAGTCCCCCACCCGTTTAGCTCATGCATCTCGCATCCGATAATGCCATGGCCAGGCTCTACTTTCTCTTTAATTAAAGGTCTGTCAATCTTGTAATCTCGGTACTCTTTAAACCACATAACTATCCTTTCATTAGAACGGATCGTATACAAAAATGATTTAATTTTCCTAGGAAAAAGAATTGCAATTCGGAGTCTTACCCCGAATTGCAATTGGTGCCCCCTTGACTTCTTAGGAGGCGATGAGGTATAGTCATTGTTCAAAATTAAACTAGGGATTTTTATGGCAGGACAAGTAAGTACAAACGAGATTCGAGGTGGGATGAAAGTCGAGGTTGAAAAACAACCTTATATCATTATCAATAATGAATTTGTAAAGCCCGGCAAAGGGCAGGCATTCAACCGGATACGGATGAAGCACCTCTTAACAGGCAGGGTGATTGAATCGACATTTAAATCAGGTGAAAAGCTGGGTGTCGCGGACGTCTCAGAGTCACAAATGAGAATGCTATACAAAGAAAATGATGGCTGCATCTTCATGGATGACAAAACATTTGAGCAGATCAAGATCCCGTTTGAGAACTTGGGTGATACAACGCAGTGGCTGATGGATGACCATCTCTACGATGTGATTTTCTATAATGGCCAGCCCGTCAACATCGAGCCGCCTATTTTTATGGAAATGCTAGTCACTGAAACAGATCCGGGAGCGCGGGGCAATACTGCATCAGGTCGAGTGCTGAAGCCAGCTATTCTGGAAAGCGGTGCAAAGATTCAGATTCCTATCTTCGTCGAGCAAGGGGAAAAAATCAAGGTTGATACGCGTACCGGAGAATATGTCTCACGCGTCAGCTAGCCTTTCACAGGGGAGCAAGGTCGTCCGTTTGTGCGACCGAGCTCTCATGCTGCAAAAAGCCCGTCATTTTTTTTCTGAAAGAAATATTCTAGAGGTAGATTGCCCAATTCTGAGTGCACAGGCCTCTCTCGATCCTAATATCGATTTGATGACCGCCCTTTACCGGCAGAAAGAGCGTTATTTTCTCCATTCTTCACCTGAATTTGGGATGAAAAGGCTTTTGGCTGATGGGATCGGCGATATCTATCAGTTGTCTCATGTATTTCGGGATGGAGAATGCGGCCATAAGCATAATCCCGAATTTACCATGGCAGAGTGGTACAGACTTGAATTTACCATGGAGCAAATAATGGATGAGACGATCAAATTCATCCGTTTATTTTTGGGTGAGCTTTCCTCAAAGATCGTCACCTATCGCGAAGTCTTTCTGAAGACAATCGGCCTCGATTACGTCACAGCCAGTGAAGAAGAGCTTTACGCGTTTATCAATAATCACAAAATTTCCCATTATCCATCGATTTTGACCGATGGCAAGGATTCCCTTCTTAATCTGATTTTAGAGTCTAAAATCGAAGAAACTTTGGGTCAGGGAGAGCTAACCGTCTTAGCTTATTATCCCGCGTCTCAGGCGGCATTGGCACGCAAGCGGATGCATGGCATCGAGCCCGTCGCCGAGCGTTTTGAAGTCTACTATCAGGGTGTCGAGCTAGCCAACGGCTATCACGAACTGATCGATCCAACAGAGCAGCGGCAGCGTTTCATGGAAGACAACCGGACGCGCTTGAACATGAAAAAAGAAGCTTTACCCTTCGATGAGAATTTCTTGCGGGCCCTCGAAAAAGGACTTCCTGACTGTTCTGGAGTAGCTGTCGGCTTCGACCGGCTCATGATGCTCCGCCATCGTTCCCCAAATATCTCGGATGTCATCCCCTTCGGCTGGTTCGAAGCGTAGCCACGCCAAATTTTCAACGCAAAGATACAAAGACACGAAGAAGGACACAGATTTGTGTATGACAAAAGACGCGAAAAAATTAAACACAGAGGTACAGAGATCACAGAGAAAAATTCTATGATTTGTTGAAGTTAAAAAAAATAAAAACAAACATTCTTAATCTAACGACTTTCCTCTGTGATCTCTGTGCCTTTGTGCCTCTGTGTTTAATTTTTTGGTGCTAGACTCCGAAGGCGAGGTCGCCCCCGAAGAGAGCTGTCAGAATGACAAAGATGAAAAGGCATAAGAGGCTGATGTAGTATGATTTGAGGCTGGTTGACTGCTGATTAGCATAGGCATAGCGGAAATAGGCTGTGATGAAAGCAAGCAAGGCTGTGACCGAACCAAAATAGCGGTGCCATTCGAACAGGTCAAGAGCTGTGTCATGGAAAGTGATATTATAACTGAGGGCATATCCTAAAAGGGCTGTTGGGATTGCCCAAATGGCAGCAGTCATGATCATGAAATAGGCGGCCTGATCATAAACGGGTTTCTTAAAACAGTAGAATAGTAACTCAGCTACTACTGTCATGGTAATAAGTGCGATGGGGAAATGGAGAAATATCAGGTGGTATGTTCCAATCCAGTGCAGAAATGATTCTACATTAACAAATGCGATTTCTTCGGTAAGTTTATGAGAATGGCCCTCATGAGCTGACAGGAAAGATAAAAAGAGAAAAGCAAAAAAGAGAAAACCTATTCGCATGATCTAAACCCATTTTTGTACGATTGGAAAACGCCTTCCAACGGAAAAGGCCTTTTCAGATACTCTTAAGCTTATAGGCGACTGTCGCCGCTTATATTCATTACGATGAATTCTTTTTACCAGATCTTCGACAATATTCAAAGGAAATTGATATTTCTTCGCTATTTGCTGTGGAGTCAGATGTTCTTCGATATAAGACTGCAAAACTTTATCCACGATCTCATAATCGGGCAATGAATCACTATCTTTCTGGTTCGGGCTTAATTCGGCAGATGGGGGCCGCTTGATGATATAGAGAGGAATAATTTCCTTATCCCGATTGATCCAGTTAGCCAGATCATAGACTTGTCTTTTTGTGAGGTCGCCAAGGACCCCCAGTCCTCCGCACATGTCGCCATAAAGGGTGGAGTAGCCGAGGGCCATTTCGCTCTTATTTCCGGTACTCAGGACGATATATCCAAACTTATTCGAAAATGCCATCAGGAGTGTCCCTCTGATGCGAGCTTGAATGTTTTCTTCAGTGGTATCAGATTTCAATCCGGCAAAATCTTTCGACAGCACATTTAAGTATGATTCATAAGAGGGTTCTATTGGGACCTCACGAAGCTCGATGCCAATGTTTTTGGAGAGTTGTTTTGCATCGCGGCCACTTTCTGCTGCTGAATAGCGGGAAGGCATATAGAGGGCCATGACATTACTAGCTCCTAAGGCATCGACGGCGATGCAAGCTACCAGTGCTGAGTCGATTCCTCCTGATAGCCCAAGGCAAGCTTTGGTAAATCCCTGCTTATTAAAGTAGTCGCGCACACCCATGACAAGAGCATTGTAAAGATCAGCGATGTTATTGTCTTTCAGGTGTAGTGATTTTGAAGAGGCTTCTGTGTCTACCCAAAGATCATCTTCGACAAATCCTTTAGCCTTTTGGATAAGTCCGCTTTTGTCTACATAGATAGAATAGCCATCGAAAATGAGGCTATCGTTACCGCCAACAAGGTTGCACATGACGACAGGGCATTCCAATGTTTTGGCTACCTCGCAGCAAACAGTGTACCGGACTTTAAATTTATCGTAGCTATATGGTGAAGCCGATAGATTGAGCATAAGGGAGGGGGCCAGTTTTTTTAATTCCAGAACCGGATCGCGCAAATAATGGGTTGTTTTAATAAAACCGCTATGCTGCCACAGGTCCTCACAGATGGTGACGGCTATTTTTTTTTGCCTGATATCCCATAGCTTTGGCTGGGCACCAGGTTCAAAATAGCGTCTTTCATCGAAGACATCGTAGGTTGGTAGTAAGATTTTATCGACATAGCCCAGCAACTTCTGATTTTCGATGACGGCAGCACTATTGTAGAGGATCTTTTCATGATTATCCGGATTTAGGCGAGGGAGGCCGACGATGGTGCAAATCCCTTTGGAGGCGTGGATAATGTCTTGCAATTTTGCTTGAGTTTTATGCAGGAACTCGGTCAAAAGAAGAAAATCTTCTGGGGGGTAGCCTGTTAAGGCTAGCTCGGGAAAGATGACGATATCGGCCTCTTCGCTTCGGCCCCGTTCGATAGCGTTAATGATCTTTTGGGCATTGCCCTCGATATCACCGATGGTCGTATTGATTTGCGCTGCTAATATCTTCATAAGCGTTTTATAGCGCTCTTCAGGTTAAAATAAAAGGACAAAAGGGATAGAAAGGACCGGATGACAAAAATTCACTTAGAGAGATATGATGCCTCAAAAAGGAGAAATTATGTCTAATTTACAAAAAATACAAACCGATAAAGCCCCAGCGGCCATAGGTCCTTATTCACAAGCAGTCAAGGCTGGCAATACATTATATGTTTCAGGACAATTGCCTATCGATCCGGCGACCGGTAAATTAGTGGAAGCGAATATTCAATTACAGATAAATAGGGTATTGGATAACTTGGAAGCCATTTTGAAAGCTGCAGGATGCACGTTTGCCAATGTTGTCAGATGTGACGTGTTTCTGAAAGACTTAAATGACTTCGCCCTCGTCAATCAGGAATACGCCAAGCGATTTAATCAACCAGTAGCTCCTGCGAGACAAACAATACAGGTTGCGAAACTTCCTATGGATGCGATGGTGGAAATTTCTTGCATCGCACACGTTTAATCCTTTCTACCCTTGGTGTCCCTTGTCCTTTTTGCCCCTTTTTGATACAGTCTTTTCAAAATCGAACATAGGAGCTAAGATGCAAAAAGGAACATTACAAATACACAGTGAAAACATATTACCCATTATTAAGAAATGGCTTTATTCCGATAGAGATATTTTTGCACGGGAGCTAATATCCAATGCCTGCGATGCCATTCAAAAAGTGAAGATCCTGCGCGATCAGAATGAAATCCAGGCCAAAGATGATGAATTCCGCATCGACGTCACCATCGATAAGGACAAACACACCTTAAAGTTCAGCGATAATGGGATCGGCATGGATGCCGAAGAAGTCAAGAAATATATCGCTCAGATTGCTTTTTCAGGCGCAGAAGAATTCCTAAGCAAGTATAAGTCAAAGGACGAAGGCGAGCAAATTATCGGCCATTTTGGTCTAGGTTTTTACTCTGCCTACATGGTAGCCGATAAAGTCGAAATCGATACCCTCTCCTTTAAATCGGACGCCGAGCCTGTCCAATGGATCTGTGATGGAACGTCCGACTATGAGATGGACAAGGGGACCAGAAAAACAAGAGGCACCGATATCATTCTCTACATTGGTAAAGACCATGAGGAATGCCTGGACACCAGCTATATTAAAAAGATTTTGCAGCACTACTGCTCTTTCCTCCCCTATCCGATCTTTCTGGACAGCCAACCGATTAATGAACATGAGCCATTATGGGTAAAGCCGTCTTCTGAATGCACTAAAGATGACTATCTTAACTTCTACCGCTACCTATATCCTTTTGAAGAAGATCCCTTGTTTTGGGTCCACTTGAATGTCGACTACCCATTTCGTCTCAAAGGGATTCTCTATTTTCCAAAAGTCAAGAAAGACTTCGATCTCAATAAAAGCAGCGTCAGCCTCTACTGCAATAGAGTGTTTGTTTCCGATAACTGCAAGGATATCATCCCCAATTACCTCTCCATTCTCAAAGGGATTATCGATAGCCCTGACATTCCATTAAACGTCTCTAGAAGTTATCTCCAAATGGACAAGACAGTCAGGCAGCTTTCGGGCCATATCTCCAAAAAAGTGACCGACAGCCTTTCAGCTCTTTATAAGACTGAGCATGACCGCTTTATCAAGGCTTGGGAAGATTGCTCCATCATCGTCAAATTAGGAATTCTGGAAGACAACAAATTTTATGAAAGGGCCAAGGATTTCCTCATTTGGCAAAACACCAAGAGGGAGTGGACTTCCATCCAGGAATACCTTGAGAAGAACAGAGAAAAGACAAAAGATAAAATCTATTACACCCTTGATGACAAGCACGGCGGTCATTTTCTCGACATCTACCTACAAAAGGGAATTGAAATCCTGGTGGCTAGCCATCCTATTGATCAGTTCCTTATCCAATTTCTGGAAGGGAAGCTGGCGCCGGTTAAATTCCAAAGGATCGATGCTGAAGTCCATGAAGATATCGTCGATAAGAGCCGCGAAAAGACCATTTTGGATGCAGAAGGAAAAACTGAAGCTGTCAAGCTGGCCGATTTCATCAGCGCCAAACTCGATAACGATAACATTGTTGTCGAAGCCAAGAGCTTAGCGACAGAGACGCTGCCAGGCATTATTCTGATGGATGAGAATCAGCGCAGGATGCGTGATTACATGATGCGACTTGATCCCAATGAAAAGGAAAAGCAATCGGCCTTCATGCCAAAGAGAACCTTCGTCGTCAACACCAACAATCCGCTGGTGGAAGCGATCCATAAACTTGATAAGAGTAATCCTGAGCTGGCCAAGGACCTGACTCTTGAAGTCTATGAATTGGCACTGCTCTCACAACGAGAGATGGAACCTCAAATGTTAAATGAGTTCATTGCCAGGAGTAATAGGATCCTTGAGTCACTCCTTAATAAGTGACCGCGCATATTTCAACGCAAAGGTACAAAGAAATAAAATGAGTTCTGATATAAGGGAAGTAACTAGCAGCGGAGCATGGAAGATGGGTTATTTCAAAGCCATTCTGGTTTCTCTTTTTGTCCTCTTTTCTCTACAGCAAACCTGTGAGGCAGAAGAACTTAAGACGGGAACGATTATTGTCATCTACCAGACTGAGGATGCTAAGCACCTAGACAGGATCCGTTTCTGGCTAATCAATGAAAACAATCAGCGCTCACTTTATCCTAAAAAGGATGAATACGTTGCCAATACTCAAAAGCATAATGAACGAACAGTCGTCATTTCCCAACTTGCGCTAGGCAATTATCGGATAGATTTTGTCTTTCCAAAAGGGAAAAATTTTTTTGAAGAGACTGAGTCTAAAATCATTACAGTTAATTCAGGCAGTATTACAAAAGTCAATCAGTCCATTAAATCAAAAGTGGTTTTAAACGAAGAACTTGCCGAAGCGGAGCCCATTGCCGCCGATCCACCTACCCCCACAATGCTACCCCCTTATATTCCTTCCGGCCATTCTAATATCATTATCAATTCTCCCGTTTACCCCAAACAGCCTGGCTATTTTTCATTAAATTCGAATTTATCAGCCCATTGGAAATTGATGAACAGCGGCAGTGAAGTTTATGCAGGGTCAGGTTCAATTTCCAACTTTCCGGTCAGGCCGGCGCCGAATTTCTATTTAATTGCGGAGGATATCCCCGGTTATACTTTGCAGCAGTTGCCACCTAATCCATTTGATATCTATTCTGATCGAACGACTAATGTCGATTTATATTATCAAAGAGATACCGGATTCATCAGCGTTCAGGCAACATTGTCATCACCTGACGATTCATTAATCATTTCAATTTTGCCAATCCAGGACAATAGAAACCCTCTACAAGTAAACTTAAGACCTATTGAAGGGAAAATCTATTGGCAAAGCGAATCTTTAGGCACAGGTGAATATCTAGTCAATTATAAAGTCCCGGAAACCTACATGCCTATCGCCAACCAACAGGTCTATGTTGAGAAGGGACAAATCACAAAACTTGTTCCTCTACTTATTTCAAAAGGAACTTTGGAGGTTGTCACCGATGTGCCGCAAGCGACCTTTACAATTACAAACTCTTCAGGCGTGGTGGTGGGACAGGGACAAGGAACCGATAAAGCTTTTCAAGACTTAGATTCAGGCTATTATAACATCACCTTTTCCAGCGCAGACCCACAGCTGTATGTCCCTCCTCCTCCACAAAATGTTTTTGTTCCAGTCAGCCAAAGTGCAAGGGTCCAGGTCACCTACAGCAAGTCCGGCAAAGTTAATATCAGCAGCGATTTACCTAAATACAAAGTCACTGTCCAGTCTATAGATAATTCCAAGTCTTCGATTGAAACCGAGGTAACGAACCATAATACGCAAATTTATCTGCCTGAGGGGGCCTATACAATACAATTTGAAGCTCCATCTTACGATACCAATCAACAAAAAACCATCGAGTTAGTGGCCCAGGCCATATCACCGCAAAATGTATATTTCTCTTTTGCGAAAGCCAAGCTAGAATACGAAAGAGTGCACCGCACTAGAGCTTCAACACAGACGACTCTCATTAATAATGAGCCGGGAATTGAAATCCAAACCAACTTGCTTGACATCAGCGCGAGCATTCGTGATTTAGGTCCGGTAGGGTCTTCCAAAAAGGTGCGTGGCCGGGAAAATGACATATTTATTCCGATCAAGGTTGAAGGGACCTTCCAAATCACTTTTGATCCTGTTCCAAACTATCTGTCACCACAGCCGATCATGGCCCATGCCGGCGGGACGGACCATCTCTTTTTAAAAGTCAATTTTGAACTAGGTGAACCCCTTGTCAAGGTTCCTGCAGGCCCTGCCATTATAGGCGATCCTTTTGTCGATGACCTCCAAAACGTCCGCCCTCCGGTTACCATGAATATTCCTGAATTTGAAATTGCAATTTTTGAAGTGACCAATCTTCTTTATTCGCGTTGGCTGACAGAAGCTTACAAGAAAGGGATAGTCAAATTTGATGAGAAGAAGCCGGGCCATATTATTCTAGCGCATGATAGCACCTTGTATTGCAAAACAATCGATGGTGATCCGAATTCTCAAATCATGACCAGGCAACAACTTGATGAACTTGTCTTTTTTTCCCTTCCGGGAAAAGAAACTCATCCGGTGATTTTAGTCACCTGGTATGGTGCTAATGCTTACTGCCGCGATCAAGGATTTAGACTGCCGACAGAGGCTCAATGGGAAAAGGCTGCCGGCATGGCATTGACAAAGGAGGGCCGACCACTTAAAAAATACAAATTCGGCTTCGGACAGGATACAATAGATCGACGGTGGGCTAATTATCACGACTCCACAAAGCCAATCACTACTTTAAAAGTTTTGACAACGCCTGTGGGCTTTTATCATGGAAACAACTCTTTGCCCTTGACCATTAACGACAGAGCACAGGTATTCACAGAAAACGCACGCAGTCCTACGGGTGCCTACGATATGAGCGGTAACGTATGGGAGTGGACGGCCAGCTGGGATGAGCTGGACCCTGCTGATGTACATAAGGTTGTCAAGGGGGGCTGTTATGACAGCTTTCCGGATGGCTTAAGGGTTTACGAGAGATTAATGTTGGTTCCGGACTACGCCGATATTTTTACCGGCTTCCGTGCAGCCAAGTATGAAAAAGTGTCGGAGCAACGGGTCATTCAGGAACCCGAGGCGCTCCATTCTACATTCTTTTAGGCGCGAAGCCTAATCTTCTGAAATTCGGAGTATGTACATATGTTTAGCGCAGTCTTGCTTAGTCCCGATAGGGTTTTTTGGTTATCAAAACTGTGTGCATTCTGATTGCTAACTTGCGAGAAACAGCAATTCTAGCTACTTTAGAACCTTTTTTACATTTCTTTAGCCCCCATGCCTTCAATTGGCTTTTTTTTGAGCGAAAGAGCAATGTTGTCGAAGCTTCATAAAGCAGTGAGCGGAAAGTCTTGTCGCCGCGTTTAGATATGCTGCCTTTCTTTTCTGTTTCACCAGAAGAATAAAAGAATCAAGTTCACTGCATTATGCGGTTTCTTAGCTCTACGAAGGAACGTTTCGTGAAATCATTGTATTCCTTAAAAGATATAGAACCATGAGTACTACCCCATATCCCCGAAATTTTTTTGCCATGATGCGGAACTAACCAATGCACTTCGATAGATATGAAAAGGGTCCAATTAAGCATTTTCTTGCTTAAAGGCCGACTGTAGCAAACCAACCATTGCTTCTTTCTGTTCCAACGTATATGGGAGCCTTTGTGAATGATCCCAAACAGTATTCGGCCATGCTGGATCGCCTAACTTTCTTCCTATTATGTGAATATGAAGCTGTGGGGTCTTGTTTCCTATCGCAGCGACATTAAGCTGAGTCAAATTAAATAATCTCCATAATATACTTTGAGCCTGATCTAGTTCCTTAAGAAGTTGGAGTTGGTCAATCTGCTGTAAATCGATAATTCGGGATACATTATAACGCCGAGGAACTAGAAAAATCCAAGGATAGTGAGATTCGTTTTCTAAAAGAATTTTACACAAAGGCAGATCGACAATAAAATCTTTAGATAATAAGTTTGGATGTAGTTCAAAATTCATTTTTCCCCATACATTCAATAAAAAAATCGGGAAAGTCTTGAGTAGGCAATGTTTTAATAGTGTTTTTCCACCCATGATGAGCAATTCTATCCGCCATTATCCCTGTTTTTATTACTAAAGCAGAAGGTATATTAAAATTTCGAGCGCCCCGAATGTCTGTCTCTGGGGTATCTCCCACCATTAACACTTTTTTGGGGTTGGATATGCCATATTGAAAAAAGGATTTCATAGCAGCGGAATACATTCTATCGGAGGGCTTTCCAATGTAGAATACCTGCCCGCCCTGTTCTTCATGTATGATTGCAATTGAGCCTTGACGAACAACAGCTTGTGGGGGATTTCCTTCATGAGCAAAACGATCAGGGTTGGCGCAGACCATTGGAATTTTAGTAGATTTGAAAATATCGATATATTCTTTAAAAAGAAGAGGATCTGTTTGGTCTTTTCCGTTGATATGCGGGATTGAAATATAAATGAAATCGGCTTCTTCTAAGTCAGTCGTTTCTTGAAAAGGAGTATCTTGAAAAATCGCTTGATGAGATGAAAATTTCGGATGAGGAGCTCCAAATAAATAGAATTTCATTTTTGGAGTAGGAAAAGGAAGATCATTGTCTAAGAAAATGCGTTTTGCAACTTCTCCGGAAGTGATGAGAAAATGAAAATGTTGACCTTCGATTAACCCATGGGCCTTTAGTTTTTCAATTTCATTTTTAGCTAATTGAGTGGAATTTGATAAAATTCCTATGGTTTTCCCCTTGGTGATTAACCTTTCCATTGTCTCCTTGCAGTCAGGCAGTAATCCAATACCATTGCCTCCCCAAAATACCCCATAAGCATCTAATAAAATACCATCAAATGACTCAGATATACTTTCCAAGTTTGGATGAATTTTCGCATTTAAAGGAATCTCAACGATGTTTCGAGTGACTTGAAGAGATTCATCAGGTAAATGGGCTAATTCTTTAGAATCCTCGGGCTCTTCAACATATAGATTTAAAGCCTCTTGCATATTTCGTTGTAGTTCATCCATTGAATCAGCTTCAGTTATACATCCAGCTAACTCAATGCATTGAGTCCAAAAGCCTTTGCCTTCTTTATGTATTTTGAAATGATATTTCATGAATTATACCTTCTTTATTTTGAGTTTTCTTAAGTCTTTTCCACTGATAGGCACAGGTAATCTCCTTGTTCGTATTCTACCAAATATATTTGGTATTGTCAATTGGTTTCGACATTCAATTAAGTGAAAGATTTTTTTCTTTGACCAGAATATTACATAAATGTAAATTTATGGAAAAGGAGATTTTCTCATGGAGAGCTTACCCCCATCAGGTCTTATGCGAAAAAATGTTCATGTTAGGGCATTATTAGGCGACCGATTTTTTATCAATCTTGGAACAATGCTAGGATCAGAACCATGCAAAAAATTTATTAATGCTCTCCGTTCACGAGACAGCTTTGCGCAAGATCTGATTTCTTGTCGTGTGATCAACCATTGGGAATCGCAAGGACTAATTGAATGTGAACGGAATAATAATACTGGATGGAGAAAATTTAATCTCATTGAATATACGTGGCTTCGCCTTGTTCAAAAATTAAGGGATTTTGGATTTCCTATAAATAAAATTGCAGAAATCAAACGGTTTTATTTTGAAAAAGAAAAAGAAAAAAGTGAAGCCGGTAAAATTTCTTATGTTAGCTTCTATCTAACAACTGCTCGCCTATTACAGCAGCCTGTATTTTTTGTAATTTTGTTAAACGAAAATCAGGCCGAATTTTTAGATTATCACGAATTTCAAGCTGCAATAGATTTAAATGTCTTAGGATCATACATATGCATTAATCTTAATGATCTACTTAATACAATTTTTATAAAAAAACTAGAACCCACCTATCCTCTTTCGAGACCTATTTCTTTAAATATGCATAACGCTCTTGATGTTTTGGAGTCTGCGGATTACGACACAGCAACTATCTATAAGAAAGGCAAAAACATTCAAAAAGTCGAGCTTGATAAACATTTCGATGGTTCTGAATCAGATGAAACGATTTCAGAAGAATACCAAAATATAGACATCATTAAGAAGAGGCGCAAGGGGGAATTGGTTATGAAGAAACGAATAATAAAAGTATGACAGACGACATTTGGACAGTTAACCTCATCGGCCAAGCAAAAAAGTTTTATATCAATGTATCTTCACTGGCTAAGGATGCTTTTTTCACTTTGCTTAAAGAGTTGAAAATGGATGGGCCGTATCGGGTAAATTGGCCTAGATATACCAAAATGCCTGGCGATGATTATCATTGTCACATTAAGAAAGGCCGTCCAACGTATGTCGTTTGTTGGTAAATATATGATAAGAAATACAAAATAATAGAGGTCTATTATGCAGGCACACACGAGAAAGCACCATACTGAACGCCAAGTTCAATCTAATGAAGAGGTTCCCATGTCTGCGGATGATGCCATGAAAAAAATCCGTGGTGATCGTCCGGAATGGGCTGTTGCCCTTCATGGATTTCGCTACCGTGATAGGCTTACCCAGACTGCCCTTGGCGAAATGCTAGGGATCGAACAGACTAATGTTTCCAAAATGGAACAAGGGAAAAGGCCGATTGGTAAAACTATTGCCAGTTAATTAATTAATTTGTTATAATGAATTTATAAGTTATTAAATGACTTTTTATTGATAAAGAGAGGATTAATTATGGTTTCACCTCTTAATGAATCAAACATACCTTCTATACCACCTCAGGGGGAACTATATTCCTTAGATCCCAAAACGAATGAATATCTTAAACAAATTTACGAAAAATTAGCCTTGAGTCCTGAAAAACATGAGGCATTTAAACTAGTTGCCTCCTTAAATTTGCAATGGGCAGGTGACCGAGAACTCCCCTTTAGCAATTTGACCCCGGAAGAGATGGAATTCTCCGCCAGGACCGCTAAACTGACAGACCAGTTAAACAGTGAACTCGACTTTCTCCTTTTCCAAAAGGAGTCTCAGGTAGATGCTCACCTAAGAACCTTAGATTCAGCGCATAAGGACCAAAAAATCGTCAAGACCATGATTGACGTCCAACGCTGGGCAAATGATTACGCCTACACTGCCAAAGATGCTGTCCATGAAGGAATGAATTTTCTCGAAGGACTTATACCTCACGAATTATTAGTGGCCGGATCTCCCCTTAAAGGGATTTTTGAATATACTGAAGCATTTACAAAAATTGGCGGCGATTACCTGGGTGCACTTGCTAGTGGCTCTCTAGGGCTGGCTTTGATCTTCAAAGGAAAACTCCTCAATGAGACAAAGAAAGCCGTCTTGCTTTCGAATAAAGAATACATCAATCGCAAAAAAGAAATGGAAGAAGAGATCAAAAAGCTCTCTCCTGATAATCGTGAAAAGTACAGACAAACAAAAACTGCAGAGAACGATAAATTTAAAAAAGAACGTGATAGCCTGAAAATCAAACTGAAAAAAGAGATGGAAGAATGGAAAAAGGATAAAAAGAAGTTCACTAAAACGACAGTAGAGACTTCACTATTATCACTCAAACATATTTCTATGGCTCTTGAAGGGGTCTTTTACTATTCAAAGCACATTACCCAATCACTTTATGTCGCTTCCAGCACAATTGGATTTATCACTACCTTTAGTACTTTGCGTACCGAAATAAAGTCATTTAAAACATTTAATAATTGGGTCGATAAATTTCACCGATGGCAGCAGAAAAATACAGTATCGCTGACTCCACCGCCGAAGGAGCACGTTTTGCAGACTCCGACGCAAAGTCCACCTCTAAATCCGCCTAAAGTGGAAGACATTTCCCGTAAACAATACTCTGAGGAATTTGATGATGAGATCAATCATATTTATAGCCGTGTTGACTTGAAAAACACCTTACAACATTATGGATATGATCTTGGAGAAAATACATCGACAATAGAATTTAAGACGCAGCTGCAGGATAATCCGGAATTAAAAAACGCCATTATGCCCGGCTATGTCAAATACTGGGAAGATGATCGGCGTATCCGACAAAATCGAACATATGAGTTCGATTTTTCTCAAGAAATGACTTCTTTTAAAACCATCGAAGAAGTTAATGAGAAACTACAGGAATACGGGATTAAACTCCCTAAGCCCATGACATTGACAGAATTTCAAGAACGCATAAGAGATAATACACAATTCCACAATGAATTGCTCAGCACCTATTCAGACTTTCAAGAAGCTTTAAAAGCCTTCGATGCAGCCATCAATGAAGCTGATCATTTATATGCCAAGCGCAAGGCTATTAAGGAGAAAAAAGTCTTCTTAATGGCTCGGCAGATTGATTTGCTGCTGCCCAAGGTAAAAGAGTTGAAGGAAAAACAATTTGCTGGTCTGATCTTAGATGAAGAATTCGAAAGTTGGTTCGGGGCACAAAATCCATTAACTGAAAATGATGCGGCTCTTAAAGATGAAAAAATAAAACGTCTCCTCTCTTTCTACGTCGATCATCAAGAAACCTTGGAGAAAACCACCAAAAATGCCCTAGCCCAAATGATCGCAAAGAAACAGGATTTAGATGCCTCATTCATGAAGCTGAAATTGGCCGAATCGTCTGTCTTTTTCTCTTTGTCTGCCTTGATGCTTGCCTTGAGCGGTGCCATGTGGGTCTCTGGACTGGCCACTATTCCGGTGGGAGGCTTAGGCCTTGTTGTTTTAGGCTTATCCATCCCTTCAATCATTTTAACAGCAGTCTTTTACCTTGCCGGCGTCTACAATAATTACAGGAGAAATCCGGAATTACGCAAAGAATATACAGCCGGAACCAGCTTTAAAATCGCCTACACTACATTAAAAAGCACTATTGCTGAATATCAACAAGCTAACAAGCAGAAAAAACTCCTAAAAACTGCCGAGATCATCAGATCACTCCACTTAAAAGCTGATTTAAAGCGAAGCGACCCTGTCTATGAAAGGGCATATCAAGATTATATCGAAGCTAAAAAGCAGTTTAATCTTGGAGAACAAAAAGTAAATAAATGGAATAAAAAGCTAGAATCTCTACAGGAAAGACTCAACAAGGCTGCCTGGAAAGATTTTGTCTCCCACGCCAAATTGCAAATAGGTGAACAGGAACACCGCTTTGATTCTTTAGTAGCATTTGACAATGCTCTACAAGAGATGGATCTCTCCTTGATACCTACAGAGACTAAAGAACTCCTGGAAGTACATCTCGGAATCAACATGAAAGAATTAAAGTCAAAAATATCCCAGGATCCCCTAAGAATAAGAAATGCTTTGCAAAAATTCTTTATTTTAGATGAATCTGAGTATGTAAACTTCATGAAACAACAAGAAATGCGCCTTGATGCCAAAATGGTCAGGACAACTTAAGAGATATTATGATTGCACATCGAATTAAAAAAATTTTAGAAAACGAACAATTTGATTGTTCCAATCACCATCCCGACGATTTATCGGATGACTTGATCGTCGACCTGGGCAACGATAAGCTAGAGCGTGAAAGGATCCTCGAGATCAGCTGCCGTCCTCTTCAGTTTAGTGTGCATGGGGTTACAGCACAACAAACAGACCACTCCTTCAATATACAATTCATCGTCCGCCTTCCCTACAAAGTGCAGGATCTGGCTGCTACGCAGCTGTCCAGCTTGCTACACTTTATCAACCATAACATCGACTGGCCCGGATTCGACTTTGATGAAGTCAATAACAAAGTGGCCTACAGATACATATGGATCACCAAAGATAGCGCCGTCGACGCCCCCCTCCTCATGAATATCGTCGCCTCCGTTATTCTCTGTCTCGACCTCTTCGGCGAAACCATCGAGGAAGTGGCCCTCGGCCATGCTACCTTCGACGAAGTGCTGCAGAAGATAACGCAATTTAAACCTGGCGTATAATGAAGCAAAAAAAATGGTAGTGTGAAGCGTTGCTTGCGAAGCCTTGGGTGCTCTGAGGCTGTAAAAAAATAGGTCGGCGCAGCCGCTTTTGGAGTGCGCCGGCTCCGCCGGCGCTTTGTTATTAGCAACATTGATGAGCAGATAATGGTTGCCGGAGGCCATTATCCTAGAAACGGCGATTGGAAGTGGGTGCCAGATGCAATCTTTTGATTCAGAACGCGTTGAGGCGAAGGGGAGCTTACCCGTTTGGGTATGCTCCCCTTCGCCTCAACGCTTTATGAACCAAAATCTTGAGTCTGGAACCCACTTCGAATCGCCGTTTCTAGGATTATAGCATAGCCTACGACACGTTTTGCCTTGCATGAGTGTGTGTAATAACAAAGCGCCGGCGGAGCCGGCGCACTCCAAAAGCGGCTGCGCCGCCCTATTTTTTCACAGCCTTAGAGCACCGCACTTCAAAGGCTTCGCAAGCAAAAAAATGTGCGCGCCGCCTACGCTTCGCGCCTATTCTTCCGTGGCTATTTTGACTTTTTCGTCTGTTTCGGGGAGGGTGTCGGTGATGGCCCCTTTGTATACTTCGATCTTGGAGGTGCCATCATACATCTTAAGGATAACCGTTTCTTCACCAACACGGACTACTTCGCCAATGATACCCATGGCGACGACGCGGTTTCCCTTCTGGAGGGTGCTACGCTGTGCTTCAAGGGCTTTGCGCTTCTTTTGTTCAGGGCGCCACAGGATAAAATAGAAGAAGACAAAGGCGATCGCAATCATGACAAAAGTCTGCCACAGACTGTTGTCTGACGGAGGAGCAGCATCCTCATTTTGGGCAAGCAGCTGTCCGCTGATCAATAAGAACAGAGACGTTGATAATAGATAAAATTTAGCTTTCATATAACCTCATTTTGGTGTCTGGTTAAAACAACAATATTTTCACAGTGAATGGTCTGCGGGAACTGGTCGACCGGTTGGACCGCGTCAAGCTTGTACCCGCCTTTAATAAGAAGTTCTAGATTAACGGCCTGAGTGGTTGGATTGCAAGAAATATAAACGATTTTAGCCGATTTTAAGGCCAGCAAGTGATGAATAGCCCTGGCATCCAGTCCCGCACGGGGTGGATCTACAATGACCACATCCGGGATCTCTTTGCGCTCATTTCCCAGTTTAGCGAGCTCATGTCCCACATCGCCCTGTCTGATTTCGATGTTTTTAAGCTCATTTATTTTAATGTTTTCACGGGCATCACAGACCGATTCAGGGCTTAATTCAATCCCAATTACTTCTCTGGCCTGCCTGGCAGCGCATAATCCTAACGTTCCGGTTCCGCAATAAAGGTCGTAAATCAGAGATTCGGGCTTGATTTGCGCCATCGATAAAGCCCGTGAATAGAGCTGCTCGGCTTGCCGTGAATTGGGCTGGAAGAAGGCTGAAGGGCTAATTCGAAAAGTGGGAGTATATTCAGCCAGTCCATCGACATTGATATTCAAAGTTTCCCTGATATGGTCCGGACCATCCAGCACCATTTCAAAGAAATTGGTGGGATGCCCTTTGGCGATGAGCTGAATGCGCAAAAAGATAGAAAGTTTGGCCCCACCCTCAGGAGTAATGGCTTGTTTCAGGGCAGCCACAAAGCTGTCCAGCTGATTTTTATGCAGGGCATACTCAGGATTGCCCGAGACCGTCAGCATGGCCAGGCGGTCGCCTGAACGAAAACCTTCCCTGAGGATCAGGGTCCGCAAGGAACCGGTATCCCGATGAGTGTGGTAGGCATCTAATCCGGAATGGTCCCACCAGTTTTGGATAGCTTTGACCGCATCAACGCACCAAGGATTGGGTAGGTGGCATTGTTCCATTTGAAACACTTTGCCGCGGCTCCCTTGAAGGATCAGTCCGAGGTAATGGTTCTGGGCTTTATCGCTCGAGAAGCTCAGCTCCATCTTGTTCCGGTACTCCCATGGTGGATCGCATGGCAGGATGGGATGCCAGTTTACTTCTGAATGCATATAGGGAGTTAGCAGGTCCCTGATGCGGTCTTCCTTAAGATTTAACTGTTGGGTGTAAGAGATCTGTTGCCAGCGGCAGCCCCCGCAAGCGCCAAAGTGGATACAACGGGGGGTTGTCCGATCAGGAGATGGGATAAGGATTTCAAGTAAGCGGCTTTGGTACATTCCGCGTCGCTTCTTGAATAGTTCGGCAGAGACCAGATCACCCGGGATGGCAAAGGGGACTTCTACTGAGGTTGTTTGGCCTTGTGGATTGGTCCAGAATCCGATTCCACTTCCCTCTTTGGAGAATTCCTGGATAGTGAGTTCAATGATTTTCATACTAAGAATATAGTAGAGAAGGAAGATATTTGGAATAAAATTATCTAGTTTTAGCGAGAATACAGCTCTTCACAAGCAACGTTTCGCGCAACCATATTGGCACAAGTTCGGGCACGTTCACGAACGACTGAATGAACTTATGAATAAAGTGAATTTCGGATATGTCAGAGAAACAAAAAAAGGAGACCACAGTGGCCTCCCTTTTGAATTGAGCATTATAGTTTAAAAGACGATTAACGATAGCTTCTTACTGCTTTAGCTTTTGGCTTTGCTTTGTGAGCTGTCGCTTTCGCTTTCGGAGCAGCTTTTTGGGCTGTCTTAGCTTTTGGAGCGGCTTTTTTAGCTGTTGACTTAGAAGGTTTCTTTTGTCCTTTAGTCGTTTTTTCGTTAGCAATTGATTCCTTACGGAACATCTTTGCAACTTTTTCTACTTTAACAGTACCAGTACGAACGCGCTGAGATGCAGCTTTGTTACCGTTTTCTGATTTATCAAGATCCGCTGTAATGTTTGTTAACAGGTCTCTTAGTTTTTTGAATGTGTCTTTTAATGACATGTGTAAAACTCCTCCAATTTGAGTTATTTAAATTCACGCTAAGTTAAATAATACGTTGAGGATATATTGTGCAACATATTTCTTCCTCTGACCCATTTTTTTTCACTTTTACCCTCAAAAATGGGCTAAAAAGGACATTTTGGCGGTGAAAATTTCAGGCTGATCTGTTAGGATGGTTCCATTATAGATGGAATAAACGATGATTCGAAGCATAATTTCCCTGTTTGCAGGCTGTTTTTACCTTGTACAACTCGATGGTGCATATGATTTGACAGGACATGAAAAACAGGCCGACAGACTCTTTTCAGAAGGATTTTATCCGGACGCTGCCATCTATTTTGAAGAGGTTGCCGTCCATAATCAGATCGGCAGTTCGGCATATCTGAAGCTAGCGGTTTCTTATTTAGAAATGGGTGAATCGCAAAAAGCTTTGGACATCCTTAAACAGGATGGCCATTTTAAGGATGTCAGTTCAGAACGGCTCTATTTGATGAGCCTGGCTTACCGGCAGCTGAGGCAGTATCAGGCCGTTATTGACCTCCTACCCTCGACTCCTACCGCCCTTTTATCAGTGGAAAAAGGAATCGCCTTTTACCATCTTAAGCGTTATTCTGAGGCAGAAAATGAGTTAGAACAGGTAAATCGTTATGATGACAGGCCTTATGCTTTAGCCAACCTTTATCTGATCCGGCTGGCCATGGAAACCGACCAGCCGGACAAAGCCAAAAAAAGGCTTACCGCTTTAAACGGCGACCTGCCGAAAAATTCACCTTATTATGAAAAAGCCTTTTTGGAGGGGCTGGAATATTATTTAAACCAGCATTACGCCAAAGCGGCTTTTTTCTTCGAAAAGGCACTACCTTATGAAAATCTTAGCCAAAATGAATGGACCATGCCAGTCCTCACCTATCTGGCAGATAGCTACTTAAAAGAACTGAGGGATCCGGACACCACCGTCCAATTTAGCAAAGCTGAGGAGACCATCCAAAAGCTGCTTACACTGGATAAAAGCGAACGGACGTATCTTTTGCTTGTCGACCTTTATTTCCTGGAAGTGCAGAAGGGGGGAGGGGAAGAGGCCTATCAAAAAGCCCTCAAGGCCATGGAACACATTACCTCTTCGGAAGAAAAAAAGGAGGCTTTGGTAAAGCAGTGCAAAATTATGTTTGGCAAATATCACCTCCAACAAAAGGATTGGGAGAAAGCCGATACTGCCTTTGGACAGCTTTCAGACGATCCGGAGGCCCTTTTCTGGCGCGCTATAGGCGCCCGATCCAAAGGCAATGAAGAGATAGCCAAACCTTATCTGGAACAGATCTATATCAAATATCCCTCTTCGCCGTTTGCTCCATCGGCCTATTTTCATTACTACTCTTACCGGGAATATATCAGAGGCCAGCGCAAAGCGATCAAACACCTTAATGCAATGCCCTTTCTTTATGGCGACCATTCCTTGACGATCAGTGCCTATTATCTAATCGGACTGGACAACAAGAAAAATCATTTATCGGAAGAGGGCAAGGTGGTCCGTCAAAAGGATTACATCGCTGCCATCGACGCTTTTCATCAAGCAGAAGCTTCCTATGACAGGCTCCTTGCCAAAGATAAGATCTCAGAACAGGACAAGGGGTATTTTACCCAAGTCCGCTATCGCTCCATCCTGGAAAGGGCCGGATCAAATTATGATGTAGCCAATGAGTCGGAAGGGGGTAAGAAAATGATCTATCTTCAATATACCGAAGACCTTTATAGGAATCTGATCGCCGAGTTCAATAAGCCGGGAGCCCCCTTATCTCTATATATTATTGGCAAAGAGAAGTATCCAAAGGTCCTGGAAGAGGCAGAATTCGGCCTCGGCCGCACCTATCTAGCCAAAAATAGACCTGTTGAAGCAAACCGCACCTTTGATACAATGCTGGAAAGATATCAGAAGGGAGACATCAAACAAAGCTACACCCTCTCACGAGTCTGGAGTGAAAAGGGATTGATCGCTAAAAAAAATCAGAGTGAAGGGGCTGCTCTGGCGGCCTTTTTTCATGCAGAGCAGGCCGGAAAAGACTTGCTCAGCCCTGATGAAAAACTGGACTTGTGGATCCAACAAAGTCTTAGCTACAAGGAGCTCGATCAGCCCAACGAAGCTATGAAGCTACTATCAAAGGTAGTCAATGATGAAACGATATCTAACTTAAGAGTCAAGGCCATGTACCTGCGGGCAGACATTTATGCCATGCAAGGAAGAAAAGAATTAGCCCTCAAACAACTCATTGCCACTTCCGGGAAGGGAGGGGAATGGGGGAAAAAAGCAAAGGAAAAACTGGAACAAGAATATGAATGAGATGACGCCCTTTTTGGGAGACCTATTTTTTTACGGATCAGGCTGGAACATGATTTTACTGATCATCATCGGCTGCTCGATCATCAGCTTCGCAGTCTTTATCGAGCGTCTGCTGCAGCTGCACCGCTCTGAGATTGATACCAATCAGTTCATCATCGACATCAGAAAGACCATCAAGGCGGGAAACATCATCGAGGCGATCCAAATCTGTGAAAATACCGGCGGCACCATCGCACAGATCATCAAAGCGGGTCTGATCAAGCACAACCGGAGTAAAGAGCAGATCGAATCGGCCATGGAGGTCTCTGGATTGGTTGAAATAGCAAGGCTCGAAAAGAATGCCAAGATCCTTTCCATCATCGCCCACATCGCTCCCTTGATTGGTCTGTTGGGGACGGTACTAGGGTTCATCCAGGCCTTTGCTGAGATGCGCCTCAGCGGCCTTGTGGATATCTCCGCCACACGGATCGGCGAAGCGATGGAGTTTGCCCTAGTCACTACGGCAGCCGGACTAGTGGTTGCCATTCCTTCTATTTTAGCGTATAACTATATTGTCAGCAGGGTGGAGAGCTTTGTTTTGGAGATCCAAACGGCATCAGCCGAAATCGTTGATTTGCTGATCGACCACGGCGAGGGATACTGATGAAGTTCAAGACAGCTTTAAAACCATCACCCTCTCTTATTGACTTGACTCCCCTTGTCGATGTGATTTTTCTGCTATTGATCTTTTTCATTGTGACATCGGACATCCTGCCGCTCAAATCGCTCAATATTGAAAATCCAGTCATCGAAAAAGACTCTGCCCCACTCACCACACAGCTTCTCCTGGTCATGGATGCCGAGCATGTGATCTATCTGGGGTCCAAAAAATCCATCGTAGACCTTTCTTCCCTCAAACAGCATTTGCAGCATGAAATCAAAAAACTGCAAAATCAAAACGGTGGACAGATGCCGTCGATTGTCCTGAGCGTCGACACGCGGGTTGAGTATGGCCTCTTCCTGAAGATATTTTCCATCGCACAGGAATGCTGCCCCAACCTACGCCTGGTATACAAACCGAGTGAATCCAATGCTTAAACTGGAAAAAGGGTTAGAAGGGATCTACATCGTTGTCAGGGAAAGGGAGAAATTTTTCAGTTCTCTCTTCCTCAAAGCTTTAGCGGTCGCTCTCCTCTTTCATATTATTTTCTTTGTCGTCTTCCAGATTCAACCCTTTAAAATGACCTCAACCTTCCTTTTCCCACCTGTCAAGGTGCAGACAGAAAAAAGTGGGAGCGCCCTGGTCCAGTCAGAACACGATGATGATATTGCTCTTCTCCCACCACCTCCTTATGCCATTATAATGGGTAAACAACTTCCACAAGTAATTGAAAACGCTCCAAAAAACATACCCATCCCTACCTTTTATTCCGATGACCAGATACTGCTCGCCTTCGCCCCCCAAATGGTTGAAAAGCCTCAAGTTCAACTAATTATTTCAGGCGAGCTCTCCACCCTTAATTGGATTTTACCTGAATTCCTGCAGCAAAAAATCGAGGTCCCCATCAATCAAGACCCCCTCTTTGTCAAATACCGGATCGTATTAGATGAAAACCTCCGTGAGATCTTCTGGTTTGAGAAGATCCAAAGTTCGGGATCTACCCTGGTGGATCAGTCTACAGAACAGCTATTACTTGATTTGCATTTTGAAGGTCAGTCACCATTCAACCCGTCAGGGGTCATCGATTTCATTATTTATCAGGGGAGGAATTCATGATCCAAACGACCTCTTCAGCAGCTTTCACGATATATCTAAGCATCACTCTGGGTATGGTCATGGCCCTCTGGATCTATACACATTATAGATCTAAAAAACGGAAAATTCTCACGAATGAGAAAGAACTCTTCATCTGCGAGTTCTGCCATTTTGCCTATGTGGACGAACAGGTGAACCAACTGAACCTGTGCCCCCAATGCGGGCTATTCAACAAACGGGACAAGGATTAAACACAGTCACAGAGGTCACAGAGGTCACAGAGGTCACAGAGGTCACAGCAGATCTAGAGCGGACAGGATGGTTAGGATGTCAAGGATAGGCAGGATTTTAGAGCGGATAGGATGGTTAGGATGTTAAGGATAGACAAGATATTAGAGCGGGCAGGATGGCTAGGATGTTAAGGATAGGCAAGATATTAGAGCAGGCAGGATGGTTAGGATATTAAGGATAGGCAAGATATTAGAGCGGATAGGATGGCTAGGATGTTAAGGATAGACAAGATATTAGAGCAGGCAGGATGGTTAGGATATTAAGGATAGGCAAGATATTAGAGCGGATAGGATGGCTAGGATGTTAAGGATAGACTGAGGTATTAGAGCGGAGAGGATAGAGAAGATTTCATTCAGGCTTATACTAATTCTAATCTAAATCTTGCCTATCCTTAATATCCTAACCATCCTGTTCGCTCTAATATCTTGCCTATCCTTAACATCCTAACCATCCTGTTCGCTCTAATATCTTGCCTATCCTTAACATCCTAGCCATCCTGCCCGCTCTAATATCTTGCCTATCCTTAACATCCTAGCCATCCTGTTCGCTCTAATATCTTGCCTATCCTTAACATCCTAGCCATCCTATCCGCTCTAATATCTTGCCTATCCTTAACATCCTAGCCATCCTATCCGCTCTAATATCTTGCCTATCCTTAACATCCTAGCCATCCTGCCCGCTCTAATATCTTGCCTATCCTTAACATCCTAGCCATCCTGCCCGCTCTAATATCTTGCCTATCCTTAACATCCTAGCCATCCTATCCGCTCTAATATCTTGCCTATCCTTAACATCCTAGCCATCCTATCCGCTCTAATATCTTGCCTATCCTTAACATCCTAGCCATCCTCTCCGCTCTAAATTTTAGATACTTTTTGATAACCATACAATTTTATCCAATCTCTGTGACTGTGTTTAATTTTTCAGCATCATTGTCATGGACGAAAAGTGGTCATTTAATTATATTTTACCACAAAAACGGAGCTAATCGTGATTAAGTATCTTCTTATACCTCTTATACCTATCCTCTTCCTTTCAGTTGGCATTGAAGCACAAACTCTAGACTTCAATAACAACATCATCTACGCCACTATACCTGAAGGGATAGCCTTAAAAGAATGTGATTGTGGCTACGGTCTCTACGCCACTAAATCCTTCAAAGCCGGCGAAGTGATTTACAAATATCGCCATGCCATTATCGGCACAGAAGAAAAGAACTACATCCTAAAAACCGACCATCACGACTTCACCCTTAGCACATCGATCCATTCTGTTGGTATTGGCAATAATAAAAGAGCCCTTTACACCTTCGACTCCTTCATGAACCACTCATGCGATCCAAATTCACGCTCCTATAACGAAGCGGAAATGATTAAGCACTGTGAGTATTGGCAGATAGCAACCAAAAACATTAATTGCGGCGATGAGATCACCTGTGACTACAATTTATTCGATTATGATTGTAGCGATAAAAATATTTACGACTGCTGCTGCAGGACTGAAGCGTGCCGCAAATCGATCAAAGGGTTTAAATGGCTCCCTATTTCCGAACAGATAGGTCTACTCCCAACTGTCGACTTCTACATCTTCAATCAGTTTTTGCAAGACCATCCCCTCTTTATATACATTGAGGACATGAAAATTCCATCGACCATTTCTATTATAAAAAACGGCGAGGATGCTAAAATTGTATCGAACTGTGCCCATAAACAGGGAGACGTGATCTATAAAAACCATACGCTCTCGTTTAATGATCATCAAGCGATCATCATCAACTTAAACGGCGAATGCTTATTGATGGACAATACGAGACACACAGTCAAAAGGAGTGACTCAGAAAGAGAATTTTATTATTTCGACTCCTTTATGAACCACTCGTGCAATCCCAATACAATTTCCTTCTATGTATCTCCAAACTACTATCAGGGTATCGCTCTCCGTCCCATTGCAGCAGGCGAAGAGCTGACCTGCGACTATGGCGTCTTCGATACATCTCCCGATGGAGAGGGTTTTAAATGTGAATGTGGAGCTAAGAATTGCCGCGGCTGGGTTTATTAAGGCCCCCTTATTACTCTTTTTCTTTGTCTTTTACACTCAGACCTCTATCCCTCTTGGGGGTAAGTTTGAATTTACGATAAAGATCTTCTAATCCACTTTTGTTATTAATTGCTTTGATATTATTTTTTATCTTTTCCATTTTACTTTTGAGTGCTTCGAGCTCTTCCGCGAGAGGGGTGATCTTCGTTTGAATGGTACTGATCTGTGATGAAAGAGTAGTAATTTTGTCGAGGGTTGTGCGCCGTTCTCTGATTTTATGCACCTCGAAGCTAATAGCGCTAGAAGCCTGTTTGGCTTCTAACTCTCTTTGCTCTTTTTTCAATGGATCTATTGCTTTTTCCAATTCATTAATTTTTCTACCTAATCTTTCTTTTTTATCTTCGAAAATTTCAACGTAATTTGATTGAATAATTCTATTTCTAAAACTGTAAGTCTTGGTAAGATGGAAAAATTCTTCAGGAGCATACTGAAAGATATGACTTTCTATGAAATTTTCTATAGTTTCAGAATGCAGGGCCATTTCACTTTTTTCCCCGCTTTCAGTAGTGAGGTTGACTGATCTCCGACAATGGACATATTTAAGGCTTGTAAATAAATTAAAAGGATTTGATGAACTAGAAATAGATACTGCTGTCATAACGACTCCTGGATAAGGTTTTAGCCTACAGTCATACAGGAATCACACATTTTAAGATATACTGCGCGGCGAATGAGGTTTTTTAGATTTTTGTAACGGGCGCGGTCTATGACTTGCCCCTGATCAATCAAGGTATAGCTCCACTGATGTAACTCTAAATCTTTCTTACCCTTAGCTAAAGTTTTTATAAAAGTAGAGACTGTGATGTTCCACATATTTTGGCAGGCAGCGATATTAAAGATGCAAACATAGCTTTCTTCATTCTGATCATCTCTTGTCTTAAAATAGATAAACCGTTTTTTATCTTCTTTTGTATACCCTTGAAATAAGGGCCCCTTCTCCTTCAACATTTTGGCAAAGATATATCTTACAGTGTACAAATCATCCGGCTTGTCTATTTCTTCTTCATCAATTTTTGGGATTTTATCCAAATAGCTTTTACCATCGATTGATAAAAGTTGCCGGAAAAATTCTTCACTTTTTTGACTTATTCGAAGTTCTTCCTGTTTATCAAGAGGATTATCTTCTTCTTCAGAATCGCTAAAGGCACATTCTGGAATAAAAGTGGAAGTACCGGTTAATGTGGTGCTCAGACTGCTCATATTGACTCCTCAAGATTAGGAAGTAGGCAATAAATAATTAGATTATTTTAGATTCGAAATATTTCCTGAAAATTCCTTGATATTTCAGATAACATTTAGGATCTGTCACTTTTCCTTCGTCAATCATTACAATATCCTTCTCCATAAATAAAACCCCTTCATACACCTTTTCAGAGACTATCCAGGTAGTTGGTTTGTCACGGTTATTAAAAATGGTAATGATACTCTTAGAAATTAGTGGAATTTCAACACGAAAATAGACATATCTGCATCCTGCTCCGTTTTCACCTTTTATCACGGGAACTTTCAAAGCGGGATTCGCTAATATTCTTAATACCCCAATTATTGATTGGTAAGATGAGTCGATGTTGTTCACTTGTGGAAGATAATCGTGAAAACAGATTTCGTTAATCAGGAAAAGTTGTTTGAATAGGTGGTCGCCATTGACTGCATCAACCACTTCCGGTTCTTCTAGAGAAAGAGAAGCAGCCAGCTGTCTAAAAGCTTGAGAAACAATTTGAATGGAGGTGTTACTATGCTTTTCAGCCTCTTGTAAAGGACCACCATATGTATAGGAAAATTCAGCAGGACTTAGAGGAGCAGCACTCATAAACACCCCCTTGTAACGATATCGCCATCATAATCAGGGGGGCATTTTATGCAAGTAAAATGTATAGATGAACAAAAGGTCATGCGATTATACTGCATAGCGTTGAAATTTTGCTTTTACGAAAAATTTAACACCCCGCAGTATAAAGTACAATACCCCTACCCCCTCATATAGGTATGGAAAGAGACGTAATCATAGCCGGCATCTTTGTATCGGTTCTTTTTACCAGGATGACCGCTATTCCTCCATTTCAATTTACGCAATTCGATCTGATCACTGTGAGTCAAGGCAAAATTGAAGTAAATTTCAAATTCTGAAGCTCCTAAATTTTTATGCCGATCAACACACAAACAAAATGCCTCCCAAAAGGGTACATGATGATAATTTTCTACGACGGCAAAAAGATCTTCAAGAATAACTCTTTGAAATAACATATGATGGCAGACACTGTATATGTCGGTGTTGATTCTCTTATATCCTGGAATTAATCTTTCGGCATGCTTGAAATAGGCAGACATGACACGCTTCGTACCAAAACATAATAATCCCCCATTTTGCTCATTTAAAAACTCGACAGGATTCATAAAGATGGTGTCGGAGTCAACCACTAACACATTTGACGTTATGCCAGGGATAACAAAAGGAGAATATAATTTAAGCAATTGTTGAAAATACCAGCCAGGTGAACGATGGTCGTGCTCAAAAAACTGCTTGTATTTTTTATGGCTGCCCCTTGCAATCTTCATTCCAATATCTTCTTTGCTGAAGGGATAATTTGCCTCGTCGTACCATTCAGCCTGATCTGTCAAATTCTTAGAAGAAACGACTATGATTCTCCTGTAATTTTTGCAATTTTCTTTTAATCCATTTATGCAATCATCCAATGTCTTTTTATCTTTGGGGTGAGTGACAATTATGATATCGATGGGATCGTTCGCAAAAGAATATTGCTTTTTGATCGGCTCATACTCTTCGCAACAGACTGACGAAGTCAATAATATAGAAATAAAAAATAGGCATAGAGTACGAATCATAAATTTCATCCTTGAATATATATTTTAAACACTTAGCCTATCTATTTATTTTGAGGAACTGAAAGGGCGGAGCTTGCTCCCAAAGAACCCTAGCTTCATCGTAAGCTGTATAAATGGGATCTTCCTCGGTACCCAAGTTATAAGCTTGTCTAAAGGCAATTTCATTTGCATGTAAATTCTGATGCCCTCGGGACCTCTTAGCCGGAAGTTCAAAATCAGGGAGATTAAGAAAATTTCTAATAGCCTGCATGGTTTCGACATCCCACAAATTTTCATATTTAATGGCCAAAATTTGTGCTCGATCAGGAGAGGAGGCTTTTACTTGATCATGAAGCCACGCTTGTAAATGTTCGGCCGTCCCCAATGCGTCATACGATAAAAGATTGTGCTTTAAATTTTGTTTGCTGGATCCACCAATATGTTGATACCATGTGCGATCGGCCGTCTCGACATAAACAAAATGATGACTACCAAAACCTCTTTTATGCAGAGTCATGAATAAAGCAGATTCCGCTGCTTGATCGGGATTAGAAAAAATGAAAAGGATTTTTCCCTTAAAATCTCTACTCGGCAGTAACAAATGTGTTTTCAATACCTTTTTTTTAGGCATAAATTTTAGCATCTGTTCTGTCAGCATCGTACTGCCAGACCTTCCAGTGCTAGCAATCAGCACATAATCAGACTTTCCATAATAATGAGGTAAATCCTTTCGTTGAGCGATAAATGTTTTTGCATTGCAAGGGAGTGTCGTCCAAATCAAAAGGCAGGATAAGATCAAGGTTTTAAAACTCACAGGAATCTCCTTTTTAACTGAGAGAATAGTAGCCCAATTCCATTTAATTTGGCAAATGAGAAATCGTCAGAAATATCCTCCCAGTATCAAATAATTGAGGATGATATCGACTGCATCACTGACTGAATAGAGCGCTGTGTCAATTTCAATTTCCGGATTGACAGGCTGTTCGAATGGATCGTCGATCCCGGTAAATTCCTTGAGCTTTCCTTGTCTGACAAGTGAGTACAATCCTTTAGGATCCCGACTTTCACATTCTTCCAGGGAGGTGCTGATATACACTTCGATGTAGTTTCCATTGGCACTGATCAGATCTCTATTAGAGAGACGGTCCTTTTCATAAGGCGCTATCAAAACACAAATAGCTGCTCCATGGTTCTTGGTAATCTCATTAGCAACAAATCCGACGCGACGTACATTCAAAGCGCGGTGCTCTTTTGAAAACCCCAGTTCGCTGGATAGATTGGTGCGGATAATATCGCCATCTAACAAGGTGATGGGCCTGTCTTGCATTTCCATCAGTTTGACAGCCAAGCTGTTTGCGATCGTCGATTTGCCTGCTCCGGATAAGCCTGTAAAGAATAGGGTGAAACCTTGTTGATTTCTCGCCGGAAACACCTTTTTAAGCTCAGTCATGACTTCAGGATAAGTAAACCAGGATGGGATATCGCTACCTTCACGCAAAATTTTTCGCAGTTGTGTTCCAGAAATATTCAGAACCGTTTTTGATGGATCCACTTCATCAATCGGCTGATAATTGTCATCTTCCTTGACATAAACCATTTCCTTAAAAGGGACCATTTCTATACCAACTTCACCGGAATAGGTATTCACAAGTTCCTGAGCGGCATAAGGATCATAAAAATCGACTCCCTTGCTATCTTTTCCAGGGCCGGCATGGTCTCTACCGACAATAAAGTGGGTGCAGCCATAGTTTTTGCGAATGATCGCGTGCCACAACGCTTCTCTTGGACCCGCCATTCTCATCGCTATGGGCAGCAAGCTCAAAGTCACTGATCCTTCAGGATAATATGGCAGCAAGCTCTGATAACACTTGACTCTGGTAAAGTAATCGACATCGCCGGGCTTGGTTAAGCCTACTGCGGGATGGAGCAACAGATGGGCTCCTACCTGGTTCGCAGCACGCATTGTCAACTCGACATGGGCGCGGTGCATCGGATTGCGCGTCTGGAATGCCACGACCTTATCATAACCCATATCATTGAAGTAAGCCTTTATCTCATCCGGCGTCCTTCTAATTTTTATGAAATCGTAATGTTTTGGATCGGCTACTTTTGTCAGAGGTCCAGCTACATAGTAATCACCTGTCTTGCTAAGTAAGTAATTAACCCCTGGATGATCTCTAGAGGTTGTTCCATAGACATTTTGAGCCTCAAGATTTTTATCCGGCGACCAGACTTCCGAGATCTCCATAGTTGCCAAAATGGTCCCTTCCTGATCACGAAGTATCAGTTGAGTGTCGCCTGCATTTTCCAACCCCTGCTTAGTTTTAGCATTGATATCTAAAATGATAGGCATCGGCCAGACTGTGCCGTCGGCCAATCTCATTTCAGAGACAACCCCATTATAGTCGTTGCTGCCCATAAATCCCTCTAAGGGAGCAAAACCCTTATTCAACAGCAATTCTAGATCGCAGAGTTGTCTCTCAGTCAAGGTTATAGAAGCCCCAAAGCAAACACTTGTGATGAAAGTAAACAGGATGGTCGTTAAAGTTCTCTTGTAGTCCATAAGTTCTCCTTAAAATGGTTCAAATGTACCCCTTTTACTAAAACCCCTTCTTTAATTCAAGAATTAATTTAATGTCATCATCGAAGTATCCGTTCACGGGGTGGGGGGATGGTAGCCGTTGCCGCCCGCTGCACGTTGCGGCAACGGCTACCCTCCCCCCACACCGTGAAATATTTTTAAATTTCTTGCTGTAAAATTTTAAATATTAATTTGCAAAAAAAAAGGCCCTAGAACTTGCGTTCCAGGGCCGGAAAAAAAGCTTGGCAACGACCTACTCTCCCACACTCTTGTGTGCAGTACCATCGGCGATGAAAGGCTTGACTTCTGAGTTCGGGATGGGATCAGGTATTTCCCTTTCTCTAATGTCACCAAGCAAAAATCATAAATTGTTAATCATCGTATCAATCAATCACTAATCATAAAACAACGCTTGAAGAAAAAATCTTCACCGCTTGATTTATATTGCGACCACACTTAGCTGAAGGGAATGGTCTCATCCTTCAGTAAAAAAAAGGTGGTCAAGCCAATGGACTGATTAGTATTGGTAAGCTCAACACATTACTGTGCTTACACACCCAACCTATTAACCACGTAGTCTACATGGAGTCTCATAGGGATACCTTATCTTGAGGGAGGCTTGGCGTTTATATGCTTTCAACGCTTATCCTTTCCGAACATAGCTACCCGGCAATGCTCTTGGCAGAACAACCGGCTCACCATTGGTTCGTTCACTTCGGTCCTCTCGTACTAGAAGCAACTCCTCTCAAGTATCCTGCGCCCACAAAAGATAGGGACCAAACTGTCTCACGACGTTTTGAACCCAACTCGCGTACCGCTTTAATTGGCGAACAGCCAAACCCTTGGGACCTTCTTCAGCCCCAGGATGCGATGAGTCGACATCGAGGTGCCAAACCGCCACGTCGATATGAACTCTTGGTGGCGATAAGCCTGTTATCCCCGGAGTACCTTTTATCCGTTGAGCGACGGCGATTCCACTTTCCACCGCCGGATCACTAAGTCCGACTTTCGTCTCTGTTCGACTTGCAGGTCTCACAGTTAATTTGTCTTATACCTTTACGCTCTGCTCGTGATTACCAACCACGATGAGACAAACTTTGAACTCCTCCGTTACTTTTTAGGAGGATACCGCCCCAGCAAAACTGCCCGTCTGACAATGTCCGTCTCCCAGCTTCATGGGATGACGTTAGATTCCCGACTTATCAAGACCGGTATTTCAACGGCGACTCCATCCCACCTGACGATGGGACTTCGCAGTCTCCCGGTTATTCTACACATGATAAGTCAAGAGCCAATATCAGAGTACAGTAAAGGTTCACGGGGTCTTTCCGTCTTATTGCGGGTAAACAGCATCTTCACTGCTACTACAATTTCACCGAGTCTCTTGTTGAGACAGTGCCCAGATCGTTATACCATTCGTGCAGGTCGGAACTTACCCGACAAGGAATTTCGCTACCTTAGGACCGTTATAGTTACGGCCGCCATTCACCAGGGCTTAAATTCAATGCTTTGCCTTACGGCTAACATCTCCTTTTGACCTTTTGGCATTGGGCAGGCATCACACCATATACTTCCACTTAGACGTGTTTGCATAGTGCTGTGTTTTTGTTAAACAGTCGCCTGGGCCATTTCTCTGCGGCCGGCTGCTGCTCATGCAGTAAATGCAATCACAACCTCCGGCTCCTCTTCTCCCGAAGTTACGAGGATAATTTGCCGAGTTCCTTAACAAGAGTTCTCTCGCGCGCCTTAGAATATTCTTCTCACCCACCTGTGTCGGTTTTGGTACGGTCACCATCAACGATTAGGATCTATTTCTTGGAAGCATTGCGCTACGCTATCGGTTCCTCCGAAGATTCCCCTTAGTCGCAACCAGGCTTTATACTGGCGGATTTGCCTACCAGTCGGCCACGTTGCTCCACGGACACATCCAATGGTCCGCGCGCTTAACGTACTTCGTCAATCCTTCATCATAGTTTTAGGCGGCGCAGGAATATTTAACCTGCTTTCCATCACTTACGCTTTTCAGCCTCAGCTTAGGGACCGGCTAACCCGGGGAAGACGAACTTTACCCCGGAAACCTTGGGTTTTCGGCGAGGGGGATTTTCACCCCCTTTATCGTTTACTCATGCCATGCATTATCACTTGTATGCGCTCCAGTGCTCCTTACGGTACACCTTCAGTGCTGCATACAACGCTCTCCTACCGCGTACTTCCTTACGGAAGATACACCCGCGAATTCGGCTCTATACTTTAGTCCCGGATATTATCGGCGCAGAGTTTCTCGATTGGTGAGCTGTTACGCACTCTTTAAATGATGGCTGCCTCTAAGCCAACATCCCAACTGTTTTAGAAACTCCACTTCCTTACTCACTTAGTATAGAATTAGGGGCCTTATTCGGCGATCTGGGCTGTTCCCCTTTTGACAACGAAGCTTATCCCCCGCTGTCTATCTCCAGAACGATTTCATAGTATTCGGAGTTTGATTTCCTTTGGTAGGACGGTAGTCCCCCGCGTGAATTCAGTGCTCTACCCCTATGAAACGCTGTTCCAGGCTAACCCGAAAGTTATTTCGAAGAGAACAAGATATCTCCAAGTTTGATTGGCCTTTCACCCCTATCCACAATTCATCCAAACCTTTTTCAACAGGTACTAGTTCGGTCCTCCACAAGGTGTTACCCTTGCTTCAACCTGATCATGGATAGATCACTTGGTTTCGTGTCTACGCCTATTGACTATACGCCCTTTTAAGACTCGCTTTCGCTTCGGCTGCGGAACGTAATCCCTTAACCTTGCCAATAAACGTAACTCGCTGGCTCATCATGCAAAAGGCACGCCGTCAGCCATTCCTGTAAAACAGGCATAGGCCTTCGACCGTTTGTAAGCTAATGGTTTCAGGTTCTATTTCACTCCCCTCACAGGGGTTCTTTTCGCCTTTCCCTCACGGTACTTGTTCACTATCGGTCATCAACGAGTATTTAGCCTTGGAGGGTGGTCCCTCCAGATTCAGACCGGGTTTCACGTGTCCGGCCCTACTCAGGTGCCAATCTGTCCAGCGCACTTTTTCGCATACGGGGCTATCACCCTATATTGCTCAACTTTCCAGATGTATTCTGCTAAAGTTTGCTGATCCTTTATGACTGGTCCTACAACCCCACCGATAAAATCGATGGTTTGGGCTCTTCCCACTTCGCTCGCCGCTACTATGGGAATCTCTGTTTTGATTTCTTTTCCTCTGCCTACTTAGATGTTTCAGTTCGGCAGGTATCGCTTCAATAACCTATGTATTCAGTTAAAGATAATCAGGAATTACCCTGATTGAGTTTCCTCATTCGGAGATCTCCGGGTCAATGCTTTATTCCAGCTCACCGAAGCTTTTCGCAGGTATCGCGTCCTTCATCGCCTGTTGATGCCAAGGCATCCACCATTAGCCCTTAAAAGCTTGACCAAAAATTTTCAAGCTATTAAGTTATATGTTGAGAGTCTTACGAGGACTCTCAATGAGTTACGATAGCACCAATAAATTGGTGCCACTTAATATTTGTTAGTCATTACAACTAACTATGTGTGAAGATTATTCTTCAAGCGCTGATTTTTGATCAGTGAAATAAAAAGACATTTAAGAGACATTTAGGACTGATGGGAGACGCGGGACGAATGGGACTTAGTGTCCATTGACCTTTGTATCCTAAGAGTCTTATAAGTCTCTTTTCTTTACTATTTGGGTTGAATTTGACTTCAACCCCTCTAGATTAATACTTGATTCTTAACAATTTATGACTTTCAAAATAGCTAACCTGCATAAAGCAGATATTTGGTGCGGTTACCAAGACTTGAACTTGGGACCTCGACATTATCAGTGTCGCGCTCTAACCAACTGAGCTATAACCGCGTATACTCTTGGAGGCTAGGAGATTCGAACTCCTGACCCTCTGAATGCAAATCAGATGCTCTACCAACTGAGCTAAACCCCCAAATAAATTTCGGGATTCAGATTCCCTATTTTATATATATAGCTGTCTTTGACAGCATAAAAAAGACAATGTACTAAGCATAGAGCTTGACCAACCTTGATTGCCGCTACTGTACCTCTAGGGTACGGGCAATCTGTCCTTAAAAGGAGGTGATCCAGCCCCACCTTCCGGTAGGGCTACCTTGTTACGACTTCATCCCAGTCATCGGCCTTACCTTACACGCCTCTCTCCTTGCGGTTGAGCCAGCGGATTCGGGTAAAACCAACTCCCATGATGTGACGGGCGGTGTGTACAAGACCCGGGAACGTATTCACGGCAGTGTTGCTGACCTGCCATTACTAGCAATTCCGTCTTCATGTAGTCGAGTTGCAGACTACAATCTGAACTGGGGGCGGCTTTTGGGATTTGCTCCACCTCGCGGCTTTGCTGCCTTTTGTACCGCCCATTGTAGCACGTGTGTAGCCCCAGACATAAGGGCCATGCGGACTTGACGTCATCCTCACCTTCCTCCCGGTTAACCCGGGCAGTCTCATTAGAGTTCCCACCTTAAATGTTGGCAACTAATGATAAGGGTTGCGCTCGTTGCGGGACTTAACCCAACACCTCACGGCACGAGCTGACGACAGCCATGCAGCACCTGTGCACGAGTCCCGAAGGAAGATCCCATTTCTGGGACTGTCTCGTGCATGTCAAGTCTGGGTAAGGTTCTTCGCGTTGCATCGAATTAAACCACATGCTCCACTGCTTGTGCGGGTCCCCGTCAATTCTTTTGAGTTTCACCCTTGCGAGTGTACTCCCCAGGCGGTATACTTAACGCGTTAGCTACGGCACAACCAGGGTTGATTCCAGTTACACCAAGTATACATAGTTTACGGCAAGGACTACCAGGGTATCTAATCCTGTTTGATCCCCTTGCTTTCGCGCCTCAGCGTCAGGAATAAGATAGAAAACCGCCTTCGCCACCGGTGTTCTTCCACATATCTACGCATTTCACCGCTACTTGTGGAATTCCGTTTTCTCCTCCTACCCTCTAGAAATAGAGTTTCAAATGCAGTTCTGGGGTTAAGCCCCAGGATTTCACATCTGACTTTTATTTCCGCCTACGCGCCCTTTACGCCCAATAAATCCGATTAATGCTTGCACCCTCCGTATTACCGCAGCTGCTGGCACGGAGTTAGCCGGTGCTTCTTTACCTGGTACGCTCAAATTAGCTGGATATTAGCCAGCTTCTCTTGTTCCCAGGCGAAAGAGCTTTACGACCCTAAGGCCTTCTTCGCTCACACGGCGTCGCATTGTCAGGCTTTCGCCCATTGCAAATGATTCTCGACTGCAGCCTCCCGTAGGAGTCTGGGCAGTTCTCAGTCCCAGTGTTGGCGGTCAATCTCTCAATCCGCCTAGACGTCTTAGCCTTGGTGAGCCATTACCTCACCAACTAGCTGATATCCCATGGGCCCCTCTTTAACCGCGAAGTCCGAAGATCCTCCACTTTAATAGACTACAGATGTCTGTTGTCCACCATACTCGGTATTAGCGATCGTTTCCAATCGTTATCCCGAAGTTAAAGGTAGGTTACCCATGTATTACTAACCCTTCCGCCACTGTACCCGAAGGTACCGTTCGACTTGCATGCCTCATCCACGCCGTCAGCATTCAATCTGAACCAAGATCAAATTCTCACAGAAAAAAAACTCTTGAAAATATGAGTTGATTTAGTAACCCATATCACGGGGTGTGATAGAGGGGTTACAATTTTTGGCACCATGCTGAGTGGTGCCTTATATAGTGCGACAGGTTTTACCCTGCCCCACACAAGCTCTATTGTTTCGAGGCTTTCCTAAGAAAGCCTCTTTGCTTGAACATTGTCATTGTTATACTGTCAAAACAGGCTGGCGAAGACTCTAAGGCATTCGCTATTCTCTTGACTTAGCCGTTATTCAAACGTTTTAGTCAGGAGATGAAACAACAATACAAAATATCCGCGATTTAACGCAACACCTTTTTGTACTTTTTCTCTAAACCACTCTTTCACATTGGTTTAGAATCGATTTTTTTTCATTTACAACAATATCGTTTTTGCGATAAAAGCGCTAGAATTTGTTGAAAACGGACATTTTTTTAAAGATTTTGGCAAAAAACCGGCTAAAATCTAGTAATTTTTGGTTTATATAGTCCGGAAAATCGTAAGATTACGAGTATAGGACGGAAGGCATGGATATGACACTAAAGCGATCTTTAAGCCATGAGGCCGAAGTTTATTCAGACCTATTGATTGTTATCTGCCCACTTAGCGCACTTAATATTAAGAGATTTTATCCTCTTCCGGTGATAATTCCGTTAAGGGCTTCGTCAGGCAGATAACAAGCAGTAGGTCTGAATAAGACCTTTA
>JABDDC010000008.1 GCA_013287815.1 Chlamydiota bacterium | reverse complement strand
GAAATTGGAAAATGCATAAGACAATAGAGGAAGCAACCTCTTTTGTCGAGGGACTGATCCCGCAGCTTCCTAAAGAAAATGTACAGGTTGGACTGGCTGTTCCCTATACTATGATCTTTTCATTGGCCGAAAAAGTGAAAGACACATCTTTAGCTATTGGTGCCCAAAATATGAACGATGCCACTGAGGGGGCCTTTACCGGTGAAGTCGCTGCTAAGATGCTTAAAGATGCAGGGGCAACATTTGTCCTCATCGGACATTCGGAAAGGCGTCGCTTTTACGGAGAAGACAATGCTTTTATTAACCGTAAGGTTAAAAGGGCGCTGACTTCCGGAATTCAGCCGTTTCTCTGCGTAGGTGAAAATCTCAGTGAACATGATTCCGGCGGAGCCCATGAGATCGTTGAAAAACAGCTCACAGAATGCCTTAAAGATATACCGGGTGAACTGTTAGGCAACCTCGTGATCGCCTATGAACCTATCTGGGCCATCGGAACTAACCACAGCGCCGCGCCGGAATATGCTCAGGATATGCAACGTTTCTGCCGCGAGACGCTGGCTAAGCTTTATTCGCCTGAAGTCGCTGCATCGATCATCATCCAATATGGAGGATCGGTCAATCCGGCCAACGCGCAGGATTTCCTCAAACAACCGGATATTGACGGACTTCTTATAGGCGGAGCATCACTTTCTCTTGAATCTTTTAGCAAAATCATTGATGATGTATCTCAATAAATACCAATCTTAAGGTTTATTCTATGACATTTCTTTATTTTTTTACGATCGGCCTGTTCCTCATCCTTTGCCTGATACTGTGCGCAGTTATCCTGATGCAGGAAAGCAAAAGCTCCGGACTTGGCGCTTCTTTTGGCGGCGAAGCCAGCGACTCAGTTTTTGGTACATCGACAGCTGACGTGCTGAAGAAATTTACTGCCTGGTTGGCGGTGATCTTCTTCATTGCCTGCATTATCCTTTCTCTTTGGACTGCATCCATGGGTCGTACCAAAACGGTAGCGCCCGCGTTCACGCAGGAACACATCGAGAGCTAAGATTAGAGCTGAGGGCTTAATAAAGGCTAAAGGTTAAGAGTTGATTTGAAATAACCGCTGCCGCGGTTATTTCTGAATCACTTATTTATTACTGAATTTTTTCTTGATTTTGCGAAGAACTTGATCGACATCTTTCTTGTAATGGTGACTGCAGCGGTCGATGAAAAGGACGCCATTAAGATGGTCATTTTCATGGCAGATGGCGATGGCGTCAGGGCCTACGTTTTCTTCTGTGAATTGGTTGCCATTGAGGTCGGTCGCCTGGACGGTGACCCTGGCGGGTCGGAGTATTCCCTCGCTCTGTAATCCCGGGATAGAAAGGCAGCCGTGGTAATCTTCTTGCAGCTCTTCACTATATGAAATAATTTTTGGATTGATGTACACTTTAAGTGGACCCAGATCGATCATTTCTTCCCCTTCGAATTTAGGCATTTGGACGAGGAAAAGAGCTATCGATTTGTGTACTTGCGGGGCGGCGATGCCGCATCCATTGGTGGCAAGCATCGTTTCGGTCATGTCTTTGACCAGTTGTTTGATTTCATCGGTTATTTCTGTTACGGGTGCTGCTTTTTTTCGTAAAACTGCATCGCCCAAATAAGCTAATTTTAGAATCATTTTTATTCCTTTGTAAACTAAGAAATTTACAGATTTTTTGATTAAAAATCAAGTATTAATTGAATTGAATAATGATAACCAGTAAAACCATTACTATGAATTGCACACTATGTCAAACGCCCGTTAGGGGAAGGAGCTTCCTGAGTAAGGAAGATATATTTTGCTGTGCCGGCTGCCAGGCCGTCCACCAGATATTGCAGCTGAAAGGAGAGCTATCAGATTATCAGAACAGCCCCCTGTTCAAACAGGCTTTAAGAGCAGGTTTAATCTCGAATCCGGAATTATTGGAAGAGATACAACGCTCGAAAGAATCACTTGTCGAAGAGGAAATTCACAAGCTCTATCTAGAAATTGAAGAGATGTGGTGCCCTTCTTGTGCTATGGTGATCAAGCTCGTCCTGCTGCAGGAAAAAGGAGTTAAAGAGTGCTCCGTCGACTACGCGACAGATCTGGCATCGATTTCTTTTTCGCCTAAAATCATCTCTAAAGAAAAAATCATTAAGATCATCGAGAAGCTGGGTTATCGTCCAAGGTCGTTAAAAGACCCGCGCGAAAATACTGTCAGCAGCTCGCTCAACTTACGCTTTATCATCGCTGCTTTCTTTTCCCTCAACATCATGATGTTCGCCTATCCGATCTACGCCAGCTTCTTTCATGATGACATGGGAAGCTACCCTGAATTGTTTGGGTGGCTCTCTTTCATCGGATCAATTCCCGTGTTGGTTTATAGTGCCTGGCCAATTTGGCGTCGCTTTGTCACAGCCCTGCGAGTGGGTATCTGGGGGATGGAGACGTTGGTATTCATAGGTGTTGTTTCTGCAACCGGACTCTCTATTTACGAACTTCTGAAGGGAAGTCCCTACATTTATTTCGATTCGATGACAGTCATCATTGTTTTTGTATTGTTGGGGAAAATAGTTGAAACCAAAGCCAAATTCTCAGCCAAAGATTCACTTGTCGAACTAGTGAGAGCCCTTCCACGTAAAGGAAGAAAACAGTTTTCTGACGGAGAAGAAAAATTCGTGCCAATCAAGGAAGTCAACTCAGACGATAAGATTATCGTCTTGACCGGTGAAAAAATTGTTATCGATGGGATCATTGAAAAAGGGGAAGGGGCTGTCGATGAATCGCTAATGACAGGAGAGTCTCTTCCGGTCTATAAAAAAGCAGGCGACCGGGTCCTTGCGGGCACGATCTTGCAAAATGGAAACATGATTATCCGCGTTGGAGCTGTCATCGATGAAACAGCCCTGCACCGTATCATCGAAATGGTAGAGCAAGAGATCGGACACAAAACACAATATGTACGACCCGTTGATAAAATTGTCAGAGTTTTCGTCCCCATCGTAGTTTTTTTAGCTATCGCCACAGCCTCCTACTGTCTAATATTTGCAAT
The DNA here is from genome assembly GCA_013287815.1 of Chlamydiota bacterium. Classification (GTDB taxonomy): domain Bacteria; phylum Chlamydiota; class Chlamydiia; order Chlamydiales; family Parachlamydiaceae; genus JABDDC01. The sequence goes on along the minus strand of JABDDC010000008.1, from coordinate 58,615 downwards.
TCAGGATGGTTCTCAGACGGTGCTGCAGACGGCAATTATCCGTGCGGTCTCGGTGTTGCTCATTTCATGTCCATGTGCCATCGGCATAGCTGCACCGCTCGCTGAATCGTATGTACTAAATGCCTTGGCCAAAAAAGGGGCGATAGTGCGCAATAGAGCTTGCTTATCGCTGCTAGGAAAGGAGACGGTCTTTGTCTTTGACAAGACCGGCACTATCACGGAAGGAAAATTTACTGTTCTGCAAGGAATCGACCATCTTTCATTTGGGGAACAGCGGATGTTAAAATCCCTGGTTTCAAAATCAATACATCCGGTTGCTTCTGCCATTCACCAGTCTTTGCTCTGCATTTCATCACAACTTGAAGAGATTCAAGAAGTTGTAGGCAAGGGAATTGTCGCATCCTTTGAGGGTAAGCGAGTTATGCTAGGATCAGAGATATTTTTACGGGAAGCTGGGATTCACCTGCCTGATAGATCTGCAACCACCCAGATTGAGACGAATGTCTACTTCGCAGTGGACGGCATCTGCCTGACTTCGATTGTCCTGGGAGACAAAATACGGCCAGACGCCATAGAGTTAGTCGCTTCTCTTGGCCGCATCAAAAAGATGTTAGTCTCTGGTGATTCTTCAGATACTGTCCAAAGAGTTGCGGCTGAGTGCCGGTTCGACGAATGGCATGCCGAATGTCATCCCTTGAAAAAAAGGGAGCTTGTCGATACATTGAAGAGAAAAGGGGAGATTGTAGCGGTCATGGGCGATGGGATCAATGATGCTCCTGCATTAACATCAGCACATATCAGTATTGCAGTAGTCTCTGCAAGCGATATATCCATCCAAGTGTCCGATCTGCTTCTTACAACTGATCGTTTATTAACAGTTTCAGCCCTTCATAAAATCGCGATCAAGGGGCGACAGATCATCAAACAGAACTTATTTTGGGCCTTCTTCTACAACTGCGTTGGAATCGGCTTGGCCATGGCTGGATTCATGACACCTTTATTTGCTGCTTTTGCAATGATAGTTAGTAGTTTAGTCGTGTTATTTAATGCAAGGAGGATTACTTATGACCCTTTTATCACCCGTCAGTCCATTCAGCCCTGATAATTCATTTGATTATGCTTTCCTCCCAGAAAGGGATGAACAACAAAATGAAATTTTAGAGCAACTTTTCGAAGATATCATTTTAGATTCCACTAAAACTCAGCAAATCATGCAGCAATTATTAGCGTATTCTGACGGAACCTATGTGGAGAACTTTTTGCGAAGAATTTGGCGTAATTTTTATCTAAGAGACGAAGCTCGCGAACTTTTACTCAGGTGTGTCGATTGTCTGCCTAACGCCGATCCCATCATGGCATTAATGGAAAATGAACCACCATTATTTTTGTATCTTCTAACTCTTATTCCCACAAACCATCCTCTTGATAAGAAGGCAATACTCAAATCTCTTGTCAAACAAAAGCACTGGAAAGAAAGACTGTCTAATCTTCTGATTAGAGTTAAAGACGAAAACGATAGCCTTATTGAGCAAAATATCAATTTTACCGGATACAATTATTTTCTGGCGCTTGATTTAGATAGCCGTTGTCTTAAGAGATTCATCACCTATTTTATAAATAAAGAAAGACCCGACTGTTTTGGTTATATCATCGCCTCGATCAGACCAAAGTATGTTTCCTTTGCTTTTGGGAAATTTTCTAATCGTTATTCTTTTTACAGCATTATAGAATACAGATATTTAATAGATGCTATGTCTGCAGCTTCGAGCTTCCCGGTAAATCTCCATCTTTTTTTTAAGATGATGAAGATATGCAGGATAAAAGAAGAAATAGATCACCTCTATACTCTTCTGCCAACTCTTTCGTTCCAGGGCCAGAACTATATTATGGCTAACCTTACACCTCATGAAATGGAAAGATACCTGCTGAGATGTTCTGAACCAAAATCTTTTTGCGATGTATTGGAAACGCAATGCTTTTTGAAAGTTAGTTATAAAGATCGAAAAGCCCTGGTAGAAAATGCTCTCAAAATTATCGTTAGTGATAAACATAGCACAAAACAAGCTAAGCTTTACGATTTAATTTTGGAACTAAGCAACCGACGTTCATGGATTAGTGTTTACCTCTTAGTGACACTTGATTCAAATGAATTTGAGGTGATTTTGAGGACTATGACACCGCTCGAGCGGACTAAGCTGTTGATCTCATGTACGCCTGATAGTACCATGCCTGAATTTTTCGATGACCTATTTGAAGATGAAAGCTTCACTGATCTTCTCTATGCCGTTCTGCCCTTTGATTTGAATCCTCTACCTACAGAAGGGATAGAACAAAATAACGCCATTTATGCTGAACCATTTCAGATTGAATCGTTTTTCAATTCTATGCTCGATATGATTCCTGAACATCTTGCTATCCATCATAAATCAATTCAAGCAATACCGCCGCTAATGATAAGAATTGCTTGTACAGTTGAAGATCAGATTAATTTTTTCCTCCGAATTGTCCCTCATCTGACTGATGATCAGATAGGATTTCTCTTCTTGGCTATTAAACCTGAAAATATTTTCAGTTGCTTGGAATCAGTTATGCCAAGACTTCGATCCCATCAATATGGTTTTATAGTCGGCGGCATGACTCCTGAGCAGTTTAAAGAGTACGCGAGATCGAAGGTCTATACTGTTAACATCGCGTTTCTCAATTTTCAGGGTGAATTGCGTGGATTATGGAAAAATTTAAAAGAATGTGAAGAAAGAGAAGTGTCCCATGGGGAATTCGACACCTATGTCCAAAGGGGTAATGTCATGCGCGGCAGAGCCACGAACGTCGTCAGTCATGATGTCTATAAACTTGCAGTTTTTTTAGAGAAAAAAGGACGATTTTATCATGATATGAAAGAAACTTTGTTTAACATCATTGATTCGTATGAAACTATCTACTGCTCACAGCTGGCTCCACGTGGATCGCTCTTTATGCAGCTCAACTTAATTGAACAAAAGATTGGACCGGCAGAGGAAATGTCCGATGATATTTTTGAAAGGATTTATCCTGAATTCTGGTACCTCATCACCGAACAGGCTTTGAAGAACCTGGACATCTACCCGAACAGTCCCCTGAGGATCACAAGCGCTGCAGAGCTATCTAAGATAGGAATTACATCTAGTGAAGATTTAAAGGCCATTGGCATCTCTAAAGAAATGCAAAACTTCTTAGATCGCCTGGTCATGACTATCAATCTGATTAAAGAAGACGATAACAAGATCCAGGATGATCTGTCCGAATTGTGGGTCCGTTTTTTAAATATTGGAATTACTGATGTTCAAGCTAGGGAGGCAGGGAACAACTTAATTAACTTTCTGAATATCCAACATATCAACGAGGCACTTTTGAAGAAGACATTGTGCGATGCCTGCGTTGAGATATTAACTATAAATGATCTATTGGATACCTTTAAAATGAAAATGAACAGTGCTAAAGAAACCTTGGAGGGGAATATTAGCGGCGAAGAACTCATCAAATTAGCAAGGAAGGTTATTGCAAACCTAGCCATGGCAATCAGGAAAAGACAAACCCTTATTAAACTACAACGCTATCTAAAACAAGCCGGATTGAAAGAGTGCTGGGAAACCATGCGGCATAATGGGATCAACAACCTCCACGATCTTTCTAAAACCAGTATGATTAAGTTAAGTATGGATTTTTACCGGTTGAATGAGTTGGCCATCGTGGGATGAAGATGGTTTTAGGATCATTCCAGACATATAGTACTTTTGCGGGTGGCCATAATCTGGATTTTTGAAACTTAAAACCCATTTCCATTTTTCCTTCATCACAACTGAAAATAGTTCGCAGATTTTTGGAAGAGTTGTTTTTAAACCATACAAGGGTACCCATTTTCCATTTTTTTTGATGTAAGTACTATCAGAGATATAAACAGCACCGTCTGGTTTAACGATCCGGTTTAGCCAGCTGATATGTCTGTTTTGGATGATAGGTGCTGATTTTTCAAAAAATTGATATTGTGTTAAGATTTTGTTATGATGGGTTTTTTCATAAATTTTACGATGCAATTCTTTGAGAATGTCCCCGACGACGAGTTGAGATAATATACTAGAAGAGACTACGTAATCTGCTGTTTTGTTAAGATTTTCCAGCATAGGGGAAGGATTTGCGATTTCATCCTCATAAGCATCAATCACTTCATTAATTAACACTAGCTCATGCATTCTTTTCTCAACTGCCAAATCGAAGACAGCCGCAAATTTCTTAAGAAAACCGCCACTCAAATCTTTTTGAATCATCCGGATATTTTTTTCTTTCTTTATCAATTGTTGGAAGGAAGGGCGATTACACCCGATGATGATCACTTCTTTAAATAGGGTTGAAAGTTCGGCAATGGGTTCGAGGTGGCCCGGTGCTAATATGATAACCCGGTCATAGGATGTGCATTGTTTTGCCCCTTCCAAGATTAAATGGCGAGACTTTGCCAGATGCGAATCATTAGAGGAAAACATGTAATTATAAGTAGATTGATAAGAAAAAAAGAATCTATGAATCTGATCAGAAGCATTTTCATATGTTTGTCCATGAAAGATAGCCTCGGATATTAATTCTACGATCTCTGCAGCTTCGGCTTTACTCTGAAATTCCAAGTATTCGATAACGGTGATTGAAACGATAAATGGAATGCTTATTATACTCATAATCAATTACCTATATATCTTTTTGAGTCATTATATACTAATTTTTATTTAATTTCAAGAATATAAAACATAGAATGTAAATACGGAATATAAAACACAAAAATAGTTATTTGTTTTAATAAAAATAACAAATTATTGTATAATTATTATATATGAAACAGAAGCTTTTAGTTGTTTACAAAAGGCGGTGTCATATGAATGGTAATACTCCTATAGGCTCCAGTCCTGGAACTGGTAGCATTTCCCCAGATCTTAAAGTTTTAAAGGAACAACAGATTGTTAATCATCCAACCTATGCACAATCTGTAATTCAAAATTTTAGCAATAAAATAGGAAAACATTTTGAAGGCAATACACAAAGAGTTTTCAATGCTAAAGTTCACAAGGAAATTGAAAATATTGAAAAAGAAAAGCATGTAAAAACTGATGACTTTATCACAAAGGCTAAAAACTCCATACTAAGTACTTTAAAGAGCATGAATGCACCTGTTTCTATAACTGAACCTCAAGTCAATAAATTATTAGAAAAAGCGAAAAGTGAAGTCGCGGGTGATTTAGAAAAACAAATAACAGAAAAGGGAGCAAAAAAAAGAACAGTTTTTAAAGCAATTTCAAGTAAAGAATTCGATCAGCTTCTCCCACATCTAATTCGTGACACTCGTAACATGGAAGAATTAGATAAGCAAGAAATCCATACATCACTCAATCGCGTTTATTCTGAAGCAAATCAGAAGAATGCGAAAAACAAAGATATGGTTATAATGAATTTTATGAATGAAATAGATGGAACCATTCAGAAAATGTATCCAGGAAAAGATGACGAATTTAGTGATTATAAGATTATGCGTAGTACGATTGAAAGGCTTACGAGCAAGCAATTCGACAGTTGGCATGCAGCCTATCTTAAGGGATAAGGGACTGGAAAAATAATAATTTACACGATTGGACAGCATGAAAGCTCCCACGGTTAAATGGTCAAAAGTGAACTCATATCATAATATTAGGTCACTTTTGATCGTTCAACCCTGGGGTTTTGACGCAGTCCAATCGTTTAAGTTATTTTTTCCGGTCCCTAATAAGGTTTAGTACCTTTAACCTTAATTTTGTTTTTGATTTCTTTAATGATTGCGAGGATCTCATTAGGCGAAATTTCGAGGACGGCTTTCTCGAGTGCTTTATTCAACGAAGCGATTTTGAGCACTGCAACCTTCTGCATGTAGCTGATTTCCCTGATCATTTCATTAATATGACTGATGGAAACTGTCAGCTTTCCACCCTTCGTGATGTCATGGATCATATTATGAAGGAGTTCATTTTTTGCTTTTATTTCAACAAGCAAATGATTTAAATCAACCCCTTCAAGGGCTTGATTTATTTGATCTTCAATAAATTCTCTTTCCATAAAGTTACACCAAGTTTAAAATAACTTTTTTAATTAAAAATCTTTTTAACATATACCCCAGCCTATATCAATATTTGAATTTGAACAGCGCGAAAGCTCCCGCGGTTGAACGATCGTAAGTCACCCAATACACCTTTCCTCTCTAAATTTATCTTATTACTAAAATTAATTATAAAGCAAATATCATTTAAACTTATTTCGGTTTTTGCTATGCTAATGGTAAAAAAATAGGTATTAATGGCTGTCAGTGTATTTAATCTTTTTTCTATCGGCATAGGACCTTCCAGTTCACATACAGTGGGGCCGATGCGCGCGGCATTGAAATTTATTATCAAATTGCAGAACCGCCATCTTTTTGACAAAGCCGCATCGGTTAAGATCGATCTTTACGGATCCCTCGCATTGACCGGTAAGGGACATTCGACCGATATTGCGGTCCTGCTTGGACTGGAAGGGGAGAAACCCGAAGGAATCGACCCTGCATCTGTAGAATCGAGAATCACAAAAATAAGAACCAAAAACGAATTGGTTTTAGGTGGAGTGCATTCGATTGATTTCAATGAAGAAAGTGATCTGATCTTCCATATGGACAAGCAACTACCGTTTCATCCCAATGGAATCCGTTTTCAGGCCTTTGGACAAGATGGGATCTCGTTGGATCAGCAAATCTATTATTCTGTTGGGGGCGGATTCATTGTTGATCATGAGACGGCAATGTCCGGTGGAGAAATGAAGTCTGACGAAGTGCAAATTCCGTTCCCATTTAAAACAGCGGAGCAGCTTTTAACCCATTGCAAGCAGCAAAATAAGAGCATCGCTGAACTCATGATGACAAATGAAAAGTCATGGAGGACAGAGCCGGAAATCAAGACAGGACTGATTAAGATCTGGCAAGTGATGCAAAAATGTGTTGAAAGGGGCTGCCGTCAAGAGGGGATTTTACCAGGTGGATTAAATGTAAAAAGGCGTGCTGCGGGCATCTATCGCTACTTACAAGAACAATCTAAGCTAGATGTCAGTGAAAGGGATCCCGCGGAAATCATGGACTGGGTCAGCCTCTGGGCCTTGGCGGTGAATGAGGAAAATGCTGCCGGAGGGCGTGTAGTGACGGCCCCGACGAACGGAGCGGCCGGACTCATCCCTTCTGTTATGCACTACTACGAAAAGTTTGTGAAAGGGGCTTCTGAAGAAGGTATTATCACATTTATGCTGACTGCCGGAGCCATTGGTATCCTTTATAAAGAAGGGGCGTCGATCTCTGCGGCTGAAATGGGCTGTATGGGGGAGGTTGGTGTTGCCTGTTCTATGGCAGCAGCTGGTCTGGCAGCAGCTCAGGGCGCATCCAACGAGCAAATAGAAAATGCTGCTGAGATCGGTATGGAACACAATCTTGGATTAACTTGTGATCCTATCATGGGATTAGTCCAGATCCCTTGCATTGAAAGAAATACCATGGGTGCCAACAAGGCGATCAATGCGGCCCGTCTGGCCGGCTTGCATGGCGACGGTACGCATCGGGTGAGCCTCGACCAGGTCATTGCGACCATGAAGCAGACCGGGCACGACATGATGTCGATTTATAAAGAGACTTCTCAAGGAGGTCTTGCAGTCAATGTGCCGGAATGTTAAAACAATACCTAGCCAGGGGTATAATTCATGGAAAAATCGGAAGATAGAGAAGCAATTACTTTAGTAAACGAAGGTCAGAAGATCTTTGGAATCTTGCATCTCCCTCTTCTGAAGAAAAAAGTTCCCGCCGTTTTGATATGCCATGGCTTTGGCGGTAACAAGACCGGCAAGCACCGTCTCTTTGTCACATTATCACAACATTTAGCCAAGCAGGGGATTGCCGTCTTCCGCTTCGATTACCGCGGTGCAGGGGATAGCGAAGGGGAATTCGATGATATTACTCTAGAAGGTAAGGTAAGCGATACCCTCAAATGTCTCGAATTTCTAAAAAATCATCCTGCCGTCGATCCGAGTCGCATAGGTATTCTCGGACGCTCCCTTGGCGGCGCCATCGCCTCCATAGCTGCAGGAAAAAATGAAGAAATCAAAAGTATTGCCTTGTGGGCCCCTGTCTTTACAAGCGAGCCTTGGAAAAAGATGTGGGATGCCTTTAAAGCTAATCCTGCATCAAGCCATCAGATTCTAGCCTCTCTGCCCAGCATGCCTAATGTCCGTTTTCTGGAGCAATTTTTCAAGTTAGATATGCCTAAAGCATTAGAAAAGTTGAAAAATATTCCTCTTTTGCATATTCATGCAGATAAAGATGCTATTGTGAAGGCAGAGCATTCCCAGGCCTATCAAAAGGCTAGACAGGAATCAGATAAGACGAAATTCATCATTCTGCAAAACAGTGATCACGATTTCTCTGAATCGGCTGATCAGAAAATAGCAATTGACGAAACGTGCCAATGGTATCAACAAACGCTTTAATGAGAGGGTTTATGGCTTCCATGAGTTTTTTACAAAAAGAACGTGCACATTATATCCCGCATGTTCCACCTCTCCTTGAAATTCTTCCCTCCTTGGTAGCTTCTCCTGATGAAACATTAGTAGTACACGATAGCGATATCATCAAAGAACTTTTTCCCAACACATCCAAATACCCTTTTCTTTCATTCCAGCGCGGTTCGAAGCCGACTGCAACTCCTATGAAGGTAGGTGTAGTCCTTTCAGGCGGACAAGCATCCGGAGGACATAATGCCATTTCCGGACTTTTCGATGGTCTTAAAAAAATCCATCCTGGCAGCACCCTGATCGGTTTTCTGGAAGGACCCGGAGGGATCATAAAGAATAAGTCGATCGTAATCACAGAGAAATTATTGGAGTCCTACAGGAACCAGGGCGGATTCGACATTATCGGATCTGGCAGGACAAAAATTGAAACCCCTGAACAATTTCTGGCTGCCGAAGAGACGGTTGTTTCTCTCGGTTTGAATGGCCTGGTAATTATTGGCGGGGATGACTCCAACAGCAACGCTGCATTTCTAGCTGAGTATTTTAAAAAACAAGGCGTTCCTGTCGATGTCATCGGCGTCCCCAAAACCATTGACGGAGACTTGCGCAGTGAACACATCGAAATTTCATTTGGTTTCGACACCGCTTGCAAGGTCTATTCCGAAATCATAGGCAATACGCTGAAGGACTCCCTGTCGCAAAAAAAATACTACTTCTTCGTCAAATTGATGGGACGCTCCGCTTCGCATATTACCCTCGAGTGTGCCCTCATGACACATCCTAACCTCGCGCTGATTGGCGAAGAGATCGCTGCCAAAAACCAAACTTTAAAAGACGTGGTGCAGCAAATTGTCGACCTGGTCGTAAAACGTGCTGAGCAAGGTAAAAACTACGGGGCCATCCTGATCCCAGAAGGGATTATTGAATTCATACCTGATGTTAACCGGATGCTGAAAGAAATTAATGAGATTGTTGCCAAAGGTCCTTCTAGCCTGGAAACGGCGATTGGGCAGGCTCCAGTTGCTGTTTCTAGGTTTAATGCTGAAATGTTATCTAAGCCATCTCAGGAAACCTTTAATATTTTCCCTGAGGACATACAAAAACAGCTCCTTTTCGACCGTGATCCGCATGGTAATGTCCAGGTATCTAAAATAGAATCAGAACGTTTTTTGATGGATTTGGTCGTAAAAGAATTAGATACACAGGAAATAAAAGGACGTTATAAAGGTAAATTTAGCGGTCAGCCTCTCTTCTGCGGATACGAGGGACGCTCGGCTATGCCATCTAATTTCGATGCCAACTACTGCTACTCACTCGGATGCACTGCAGCAGTATTGCTAAACAACCACGTCAGCGGATACATTGCCTGTGTTAAAAATCTATCCAAACCGGTTCACGAGTGGACCATTATGGGAATTCCTATCCACACCATGCTTTACCAGGAAAAGAGGGGAGGCAAAGAGGTCACGGTTATTAAAAAAGCCCTCGTCGACCTTAACTCCAAATATTTCAAGGAGTTTGCAAGCCAAAGAGAGCTATGGGCAATGGATGACGATTATCTGTGTCCCGGACCGATTCAGTTTTACGGTCCCACGACTGATACACCACCGCTTACAATTTGCTAGCCGAAGTAGAAGATGCAGAGATAAGTATGAAAGTTCTATCGATAACTCACTTCTAAAATTTCAATCTGGATCAATACCAATACTTCATCAACTCGTTCCAGCTAAGCTAAAGGCTAAATCAGTTTTCTTGAGTATCAGACGCTGCAATAAAGGCTAAAAAATGTCCTATTCGTCCCATATGCCCCACATGTCACTTTTTATTATCAGATGTTTTGTTTTTATATTGTTTTGTTTATCTGTCAATTCAGTCTGGGGATCTACCCTCCACACTGTCTTTGTAGGTGACACTGTCAATGAAATGGCGGGCATCACCAAGCCGGACATCGAAAGATGGACGCAGGAAACCAGGATCATTGCCAAGCATGCTAAGATGTCCTTGCAGCAGAAGGTTTTCGTTGGCCGAGGATTCAATAAAAAGGATGTCAGTTTCTACATACAAAAGATGAATCTCAAAAAAGATGACGCAGTGATTTTTTATTTTACAGGACATGGCTATCGAACCGTCGACATGACATCCCCATTTCCTGTCCTTACCTTCACTTTGTATCAGCCAGGGATCGAGATGGAATGGGTTATCACCAAGATTAAAAATAAAAAGCCTCGCTTTGCACTGGTAATGTCCGATTGCTGCAATAACTACATTGAAAGGGGATTTAGCAGCCCAAACAAAAAGATCCAGATCACTCTTCATCCTAAAATACCTGACTACGATCAATATGAACAACTTTTCGGAAAGGCTAAAGGTTTCATAGCTATTTCAAGCTGCTCCGCGGGGCAATTTTCTTACGGATCTCATCTGGGCGGACTCTATACCCAATGTTTCTTTGCGAGCCTTCATAGAGAATTAACTGAAGAGTGTCCCAGCTGGCGAGATCTTTTAAGGCGCTGCAATGGATATATCAGCCATATCCAGAAGCCTATCATCAAAATCTACTAGGATTTTTGTGAATTATATATTTGAATCTAGAAAGGGGATCCGAGACGTTTCATCATTTCTTCACAGCCCCCCTTCTCCTGTCCCCTATATAATTAACTTCCATTTTACTCCTGTTTTTGCTAATGTCAATTTTTAAGTTTTAATTTCTTAAAGGAGAATAAACTATGATAAAAAGGAATTTATACAAAATTTTGGTCGTTTCTTTCATTGCTTTTATCAGCAGCGTAAGTGCACAGCAAGGGGCAGCATCGATGACTTCAACAACTCAAGGATCATCGACCATACCATCCATGCAGCCTCTACAGCCAAAGAAACCCGCTCAAGAGCAGCCTAAAAAGCCGGCTATTGAAATTCCAAAGAATATCCCGTCCGCTCCAATCCCTGTGACCGCCACATATCTCCATCCAGGAATCATTGTTTATCGTGATGGTCAATGGCAGGGTAGTGACCATCTACTTAACCTCACAAATAATATCAGCATCTACGTCAATATTCTCAAACCCGGCGATGTCAATCTTGGCGTGACAGAGGCCCAAATTAAACAAGTTGTTGAAGACGTATTCAAAACAGTCAATATTAATGCACAAACGCTCGCTTCTCAAGGTCAGCCGCCATTGCCGGCATTTGAAATAGAGATTCTGGCTTATCCCATCGAGAAAGGATTTGCTATCGGCATCGAAGGTAAGCTGTTCGAGTCTGTGGAGTTGCAAAGATTTCAGCTCGATCAAAATATGGCTTTTCAGGCTATCACATGGGAGAAAAAAACCCTCCAGGTAGGTCCTACTTATAATATCAAAGAACAGATCCTCAAGAGCGCTCAAGATATTGCTACTGCCTTCGCAGAGCGTTACAAAGCCTATGAGGATATCAGGAAGACAATCACAAGATAGCGCTATAGGTCACGTATTTTTCAACGCAAAGATGCGTGGCCCCTTTAGCCTTTTTTTAATATTGTCTTTCTGTTAAACTTCAAGCATGCCTCAAGATAATCTTTACATGAAAAAGACAACCGACGCGTATGTCTGGACGCGTATCCTAGATACTCCTTTTTGGGGGATTTTTAATCTTTTGCCGTTCATCCTATATAAAGATTTGAATGCTACCCCTTTCCAACTTGCCATGGTCATTACCCTGAAACCACTGGTATCGATCTTCTCCTCCTATTGGTCGCGCCAAGTCCATGGCTTACCGGGACGTTTAACTTCAAGCATCATGGCCGCCAGATGGATTGCATTTATTCCGTTTCTGGCCTTTCCCTTTATTCACAATGCCTGGTATGCCATCGCTTGTTTTGGACTGTTTATGTTTTTACAGGTCGGCATGATGCCAGCCTGGATGGAGCTCCTGAAGCAAAATATTCCTGGAGAAAGACGTGAAAAGGTCTTTTCCTACACACAAGCTTTCGGTTATCTTGGCGGCGGACTTTTACCTTTTGCCCTTGGATGGGTACTTGATGAATGGATAGGTGCCTGGCGTTGGATGTTCGTCGTGACGTCCCTAATCTCCATGTGCGCATTTTTCTGGCAGCGCCAAATCCTGGTACGAGAAGGAGAACCTATTGCGGAGACATTTGACCATACCCATATGCTCCTGCAGCCATGGAAAAGCGCCTGGAATATTTTACAGAGGCGACCGGACTTCACCCGTTTTCAGATTGGATTCATGATCCTTGGAAGCGGACTGATGATCATTCAGCCGGCGCTGCCGGTCTTCTTTGTCGACAGGCTACATCTCTCCTATACCGAAATGGGTGTTGCCATCACATTGTGTAAGGGGATAGCTTTCGCCTGCGGATCCCCGTTATGGGTTCGTTTCATCCACAAGATAGATTTATTCCGCTTAGGTGCAATCATTGCTGCCCTTGCGGGACTGTTTTCTCTCTTCCTTCTCGCCGCCCAAGATCATATCACTTGGCTATTTATCGCTTATCTGACCTATGGCTTGATGCAGTCGGGCAATGAACTGAGCTGGAATATGTCGGGGCCCATGTTTGCAAAACATGAAGACAGCTCTCCCTACAGCAGCGTAAACGTCATCGCTGTAGGCGTACGCGGCATTTTCATTCCACTCATTGGAGCGCTCTGCCTGGCTCAATTTGGTTCATCCACTGTCATCGCCCTCTCAGGTTTCCTTTGCGTTCTTGCAGCTATACGTATGGCTACTTACGGAAGGCAAAAGGCTAAGGACGTGTTGAAGGTTGAAGGTTGAAGTAAATTCTACTTCAAAGTTTAAATTTTTCTTTTTTTCTTTTTTTGTAGACATTAATGTGATAATAAGCGAAAATAAAGTTTGTTAATGAGCAGAGGTATAAGTCACCCCTATGTAAAACACCTTTTACGCATACATAAGATGTAGCGAAAAGAGGTTCATAAGTACAATTTTGAGTCCCTAAGGATAATATTCGTCTCTCTTCTTCCGTGGATCAGTTAACTCAAGTACCTTGTTTCCCCTTACTACATCAGTATGCAATATTTCCTTGTTCAGAGCTTAGGGGAGCTGAACAAGTTCAATTTAGACCCCTTGTAAACTTTACTCTATGGAGAATTATATGAAGAAAATATTTGTTGGTAACCTCTCTTGGAAGACATCTGAGGACAAACTGAAGGCTCATTTTGAAGTTTTCGGTGAAGTACTAACCGCCAAGGTCGTTACTGATCAAATGACAGGCAAATCAAAAGGCTTTGGCTTCGTCGAAATGAAAGATGCAGATTCTGCAACTAACGCTATCCGCGAATTAAATGGCAAGCCTCTTGATGATCGTCAACTTCGTGTCAGCTTAGCGCAAGAAAGAGACCGCTCTGAAAGAAGAGAACCACGCGATTCTTACAATGGCGGCGGTAGATCTGACTTTGGTGGCGGCAGATCAGACTTTGGCGGCGGCAGATCAGATTATGGTAGCAGACGCTAATTAGATTTTGTCTGTAATACATTTTGCTTAGCAAAGTGCAGTACTTTTGGAGGGCTTTCAGCCCTCCATTTTTTTTATCTGGATTTACTTAAAGATTTGGTTTAGCAGCGTGTTGGCACCTTGCTCAATGAGGGTGTTGGCGTCTGATTTCTTTTTCTTTTTGGGATTTGAGCTGCTGCTGCTGCTGCTGTTGCTGTTGTCTTTTGGTTGTTCGTTCGGTTTGGACTGATCTGTGAATTGATCGGCCCAGGGGAGGGGCTGGGTGGTTGGTTTGGGAGCTCCGCCATCAGACAAAGCTTTATCGACCAGGCTGCCAAGCAGTTTGATGTTGCTATTGCTTTGCGATTGAGCTATCAAGGCTGTGATCCTGGCCGTCACCTTTGTTTTATCTACTTCAACCTTGCCATTTCTCCCTTTGATGGGGACCTGCAAAAGGTAATCGTCATCAAGTCCCTGGATATTGAACGCATAACCGAGCGACTGAGTGCTTAGACCTAGAATCAGGTCCATTTTGTTTGTGGTCACATCAACAGTGCCCCAGCTGGCCAGTGTGTACATATTAGCGACCAGCAGGTCAAAGCGGCGCAAGGTGAGCAGTGATTTGTCCATATTGAAATAGACGGGAGTGAACCAAAGGACAAACTGGTTATCGGGGATAGTTTTGATTAGGCTTAGTACATTTCTGATGTCCCCTTCATTGCGCACAGTGACTTTGCCGAAGTTGATTTTTCCTTCGCCAATTTTAATTTTGTTCATATCAAAAGGATAAATCGGGCAGGAGAAGTTATTTTGACTGATAGATATTATTAAAGGTTTTTCTGCACTAACGATGCTGCTCAGCAAAGGCATATCTGTTTGGAGCAGGTCTTGACCCAGCTGCGGTGTTACTTTAATCTGCCATTGGAAGGGAGAAGTTAGGGTCAGAATACCATTATTGACTTTGCCATCAAGGGCAGCTGTTCCATTGGCGCCGCTGAGCTTGGCATAGACCGGACCATTCATATTATTCAAATGGAAAGAGGCCGTAGCATCGAGTGGATCGCCCAATACTGCCCTGATCTGCTTTTGATGCTTCTCGTCCAGCAAGAACGCTTGGAACCAGCTTAAAGGGAGCTGCTTAGCTTCCAGTTTACCTTCTACGTCGATTTTATCCAATTTCTGCATCTGTCCTTGTGCGGTAAACGCTCGGTATAGGGCGCCATTCAATGCTAGCGAAGAGTTTTCCGACTGTCCATTGACAGCAAAGTCGATCTTCTCAGCCAGATTGCTTGTGTCGAGGCTTCCATTAAATGTAAATGGCTTTAGCTTTGGTAGCTCTTTCCAACTGATGTCAGACGATGTGAATTCCCCTTTAATTTTCCCTTGGCTGGCCCAGTTTTGACTATTTTTAATGGGAATGTCCAGATCTGTCAGAAAAGCCTCGAGGACGACCGGAGCAGCCAGTGTCATAGCCTTTACCTCTTTATCTGACATCATCGATTTGAGATACTTATAGCTTTCAGGTGTAATTGTCAACTTGATAGAAGCGGTTGGCTTGGTTGATTGGTAAAGGGTGATCGAATCTTCGATTTTAATGCGGGCCTTTGCGCTTAGGTTCGCGCTGTCTATAAACATATCCCAATAACCGGCCGACTGATTTGACATATCAATGGCTGTCTTGAGTTCAACATCCGTCACAGGTCCTAGGATGGGTGTCAGATCTTTAGAGATAAAGGAGCTGATCAATGAAGTAGGGATGCTGTACAATTCCGATATGATTTCGAATTTCGAGTCTTTCAGATTGAGATTGCCATCGGTAAATAGACGTTCTGAGCTAAACCTTACATTTAGCTTGGTGTGTTTTTCCTTTGGATCGGTATAAGCTTCGCCATTCAGATTAATTCCAATGGTCTGCAACAGGTTATTGACGGCATAAGGTATGACCAAGTTTTCGAGTGTGACGCTTTGGCTATCTTCTTTAATGTCCAATTTGTCGATGTTGACAACGCCTTTGACTTCAAGTTCGGTCAAAGGATCTTTAAGATTGATTTTGGCGGGATCAACCCTCAGATTAATCTTGGCGGTATTTTGCAGGTCTGGGAGCTCTTTGCCGGCCATTTTTCCGGCTTCCTTTATCCCTTCCGGCGTCAGATTGTAGGTGAAGTCTGCAGATTGCAGATTCAACTGCTGATTCTTATTTATCAATATTTCTAGTTTTCCGTTTAACGAAGAACCGTCAAGTTTGAGACGATATTTCTCACT
Organism: Chlamydiota bacterium; assembly: GCA_013287815.1. Classification (GTDB taxonomy): domain Bacteria; phylum Chlamydiota; class Chlamydiia; order Chlamydiales; family Parachlamydiaceae; genus JABDDC01. The sequence continues at coordinate 42,336 of JABDDC010000008.1, read as the reverse complement.
GTCTACTTGAAGGATAAATGATGTAGGGGAGGAGAGAAGGGGGTAAGTTTTTCCATCTTTTTGGAGTAGTGATAAGGTTCCGGACAGTTTTTTTGAGGACCCTTCATTTTCCAGTTTTAAATCTTTAAGCAGGAATTTTCCTTTTGGTGTCTCGGCAAACACTTCTCCGCTTAAAGTCCTTTCTGCCAACTTTTTCAAATCTTCCAAAGAAGTGGGCTTTTTTCCTTTTAAGGTGATATCAATGCTATAGGGTTCTTTGTCCTTCTCTGCCTTTCCCTTGAAAGCAATGATGAGATCCTTGCTACATTTTGTTCCATCAAGGGTGGCTGTTAATGAATTGATTTTAGTTCCTTTAATGCTAGTCGGTGAGAGTTCGGCTAGCAGCTTGAATCCAAGTCTGCAAGGATCAGTCACCACCTCATCTTCCAGGAATTGCAGCGGAACGGTCAACTCTGCCAATGTGATGGAAATATTTGTATCGGATTCCAGCATGTTATCATCGAGCATAGAATTGATTGTTTTTGCATCGAGCATCAAGTTAAACCGGCCAGGCTCTTTCAAAGAGATCAACCCTTTTACAAACTCTCCTTTAAAGGAGCCGTTAAGCTTAGGCGTCGTGGCTTTCAGATTGAATACAAGACCCTCCTGATTGCTTTCTTTTTCAACGGTGAGATTAAGCTTATCCCCTAATAATCGACGGAAAATTGAATCAAGTTTCGGATTTTTTAAGTTAATCAGCCGGTCGATGATATCTACCGGAAAGTTAACCACATTAACGTTGATGACAGCTTCTTTGCTTCCTTCAACGGTGAGGAGTTTTTTCGACTCTTCTGAAAAGGCGTCCCAGCTTGCTGCCATATTCTGATTAAGCAGTAAGTCGGCTTTGAACGAGCCCTCCATCGACTCTTCCCTGGTCTTACCTGAAATATGGGCAGAGATGGGTCCGTTGTTAAGTGAGAGTTCAGCATTGACATTTGATAAGTGAATGGTTGAAGGGGGCAGCGTCGCTTCCTTGGACTTCATGCCCAAAGCTTTTTGTAAATTAGTTTGGCCGTCCACATCTGACACGATTGACAGATTCAAATCTTTGATGATCGTATTGCCTAGATGAGTGCTCCCCCACAGGAGCCGCCACAGACTGGCATCGGTATGAAATTTTTCTAAGTCAGCGACCAGCTTTCCATCTGGATCTTTCAGTTCAACACCTTCGAGGCTTTGACCATGCCCCCAGTTGATTTTGATGGATTTGATTACAATTTTGCCAGGGATGCCTTTGTTAAGCATAGCTTCCACGTTGCTTTTTCCCCATTCAGTACTGATGATGGTGGGGAGGGCAGCTATGAAAATTACTAATAACAAAATAACTACAAATAAAAATATAAAAATTCGCTTTACAATCTTCATTGTCAATGACCTATTTAATTAAACGTTAATTTATTCTAAAAGAGCCGCGTTTAATTGTAAAGAAAGGAGCTATGAATGCAAAATCCCGTTGGATTTTGCCTAGTTATAACTGGCAAGATTCACGCCTAAACGTCAGTTAGAGATGGCTCCAACTGACTTTTTTCTCCTGATTTAGTCACAGAGCTTATTTGAAATTTTAGTGGCACTGTCAAGCTGCGATGCACCGGCGTAATTATTTATCAATGTCGCGCGAATAATGCTAAGGAATTAGTGAAAAGGGCCGGAACTTGCGTATGCTTTAGCCTAATGTCTTATCTTCAGTTCCAGCAGCCGCCCATGGCGCGGATTAGGTTGATTGTGCCGGTGTACTGGTCGCCGAGAGACTGTATGTGAGTTTGTTCCACTTCGAGAAGAGTCCTTTCAGCGTCGACGACGTTCAAGTAGTTGATCAGGCCGTGGTCGTACCGTTCCTGCGAAAGATTGAGGGTAGTGCCGGCCGCTTTGACGGCACGGGTCAGCGCATTATACTGCGCTCCCTTTTCCTTGATGGTGACTAGGGCGTCCTCGACATCTTTGAATCCTTGCAGGACTGACTCTTCATAATTGGCGTAGGCTTGCCTGAAGGCCGATCTCATATATTCAAGATTAGCGCTACGGTAGCCCCCATCGAAGACCGATTGCATCGCGCTGACTCCAACCTGCCATAAGCGTGCTTTCCAGTCGAATAGCAAGTGAGCGAACGGACTTTCCAGCCCTAGAGCTGCGTTTAAATTAACTGAAGGAAAAAAGGCTGCATAGGCGACTTCGATATTAGCATAAGAGGCAGCTAGTTGTCTTTCAGCCGCAGCGATATCTGGACGACGCCTTAACAGTTCTGATGGCAAGATAGTTGGAATGGCAGGGGGCCCTTCTGCTAGAGGATTCCGCTCTAAAGAAAATTCTGACGCCGGCGTTCCTATTAATGTGGCGATGATATTTTCTTGTAACAGCCGCTGTCTTCTGATGTCTATATTATCCGCTTGTGCCCGCGCCAGTTCCACTTCGGCGTTGGCGACATCTAAGTCAGCAATAATTCCTGCGTTATATCTTGTCAGATTGATGTCGTAGCCTTTTTGACGGGATCCAATGGTCCGTTCCAATATATCTTGCTGTGCATCGAGGTTGCGTAAGATAAAATAATTGGTGGCAACGTCTGCTGTCATTGTCATGTAGACGTTGATATAATCGTCAATCGTCGCTTCGTATTGGTAATAGGAGGCGTCGTAGGCGCTTTGCAGCTTGCTCCATATGTCTAACTCATAGCTCATATTGAAAGGGAGTTCATACTGCGATTCCTTCACTCTGAAGATGGAAGGGATCGATCCAAGTAAACTGGAGATGTTGGGGGCTGCTGGTGTTGTCGCCGCAGCCGGAGCGCCAGCTCCGCTGCTAGCTGATCCTGCCGCCGTCGCGGCTCCTGATTGGCCGCTTCCAATAGACTGACTTAATGGGTTAAGGAAAAGCATCCCATAACGGGTCATCGAAGGGGCAAAGTTGACTTGGGGGTAGAGGTATGACTTATTTTCTAGCGCTACAGCCCTGGCTTGTACAATCTTTTCCAGTGCAGCCCAAAGGTTGTTATTAGATTCAATAGCATATTCTTCAAGGTAACTGAGGACCGGATCATCAAAAACTTCCCACCAGTTTCCCAGGTTATACATGCACGCAGCGTACAGTTCACCTTCATTATGTTCATTTTTCCACTCGTCAGGAACCGGCGCCACCGGTCCCTCGTACCTTTTAATTAAGTGGCAGCCGCATAACATAAGCAAAAGGATAAAGGATAAAGGATGAATGATAAAGGATGAAAAATAGTGTCCTAGCTTTCTGATCCAATTACTTTTTTCTGGTTTCATCCTTCATCCTTCCACCTTCATCTTTTATTATCTGTGTCTGACCTCGACTACACACTTCTTCTCGGCAAGCTCATCGATGAGAATTGAGAGCTTCTCCTGGTTGTCACTGTCGAGGTTGGCATCCCACTCGTCTAGCAACAGGACGTCGACATCAACCCTTTCAAGGATTTCCATCAGGCGATTCTTCAACGATTCACCAGTTGAATGCTTATTTGTTTCTGAGATAAAACTCAGCTGATTTTGTGTCGGCAGGAAGAAGGCCCGGTCATTCAGTTCGTTTTTAATGAGCATGAGCAGTGTGGATTTGCCCGCACCGTTTTCTCCACGCAATGTGATCCTTCCTGACTGTTTTGTCTGTGTTATCAGATCCGTCCAGGAAGTAATGCAGAAGGGTCCGGGAACAGATATGTGGTCTTGAGGGGCCACTGTAGAAAGGGAAACCTGGATCTTTGACCACTTGACCTTCATTTCCATGGCAGTGTGTGAGGCGGGGATCGGTTCGATGGCCTTGTAGATGGATACCAGCTTACTTTTATGCATGGCCCAACGAAACAATAAGCTGAGTGTCTGATAGGTGTACGAAAGGATGATGAACAGGACCGGCAAGGTGACCAAAAAGGCAGACAGATTAGGGACGCTGAATCTGTTTTCATAGACATAGTAGATGACCACAGCCAAAGAGGGGATAGAGGTCATCAGCGATATGACAATGGCTAAAACCTGGTCAAAGCGCTCCAAGGCTACGTTTTTCTGCAAGCAACGGTTCAGTCTTTGTGTTGTCTTGTCTTCCCATAGCTTAAAGTTGTAGCGGTTGCCGAGAAGGACGTTATCCCATGATGCTAACAATGACTGATAAAGGTCTATACGGGCTGTAAGAGCTTTTTTTGTAAGGCGCTGCTGCATACGTTTTTTCAATTTCATCACGACGAATACTGTGACGACGCTGACTCCATAGGCAAGTCCGAAAAGAGGCTCTACCACAATCGAAAGGGCGAAAATATTAAAGAAAACGCTTAAGAGATATCCGTAGAGGTCAAAAACATAATCGATCAAGGCAATTAAAGCGGTTGGACCTTCCGCAGTCAGGATGGTCAGCTTCTCCTCTTTGATCCCTTTGTTATTCCATTCGCCAATCTGATTTCTATTCGAAGAGACAAAAGCATTAATGAAAAATCGTTGCGCTTCCTGCTTCCAGCTAATCTTAAATATGTTTGCGATGCAGCCGGGAATATAAGGAAAACACAAGGATCCTAAATAAAAAAATAGGTAGGGGAAGAACGCTTCTCCGGCAATGATTTTTTTCATCATTGTCACAAGCCATATAGTCGCAGACGCTTCTATTAGCTGTTGCACTGTGAGCAAAGCAATACAACCGAAAGCCCAACGATTCGTCAGGAGCCCCCAAAACTGCTTCAAAGTATTTGGTGTAGAAGAACTAATCATTATGGACTAGAATCTAACTTCCTTTGGTTAAACTTTTAAACACGTCTCATTCTATCATTCATCTAACTTATCATACAAGTTATGATTTATATTTTTTAATATTCTTAGGATTAGTGGGTTAAAAACGGACATGATGTCAATTTTATACCTGATTGCTCTCTCTGCCGGAAACTGTTCTTCTCCTTCTTTTGCCAAGATCTCCCAATTCAATGTCCTGATTCCGTTTTATACTTTTTTTAGCAGAAGGTTCGTTGACTTTCATGACCTTTTTCGTTTTCATATTTCGTATTTCATGTTCTGCACTTAAATTTACTGAAGTTTTTGCAATAGGATGACCCAAATTTTGAATTTGAATAAGAAATACTTTAAGTATATAAGCGTATTTGTAATGGGGTGCTATTTTATATTGATGATCAAATACAGGATAATAGATTCCATGCCAGCTCTTTAATTTCGGACTAATTTCAATTTTTAGACTGGGGAATGTTTGCTGCAGCGTTGGTGGAATACTTTTTGCAGACGGGTTCATATTAATTTTACGAGTTCCCATTGTAATATAGGATACTGAAGTAATCGAAGTAGCCAATAGCTTGCCGATACTTGCTTTTGTCATGAGCCAAAGGGCCTTCATACTAGCTTTAAAAATATCTCCGGTTTTATATAAAATGGATCTATTTACTTTTGAAACCCTATCTTTATGTATTAAAACAACGATGTGATATAAATTTACTGGTAACTCTATCGCAATATTTTTTAAAATCTCAAAAGGAAAGGTCATGCAATAGTGAAGGCGAGATGCTAATCCAACAGCAATTTTTGTAGTCGTTAGTTTTAATCTTTCTCTAGCCTTACCCTTCTCATTTATATACGGACTACTAATAGCCTTTTCATAGTCGTCTTTTGCGTTTTTCATGGTTTCTTTCCAGAAATAAAGCGCTCCTCTTAGTGTTAAGAGAGTTTTAGCTGCATTAACTGCTTTATCGCTTGTAGTCAATCTTTTACCTATCTGCATCTCTGGACGATAATCAAGAACCGGTTTTGTTTCCTTTTGGGCTAGTTCACGATATTCTTTAACGACTTCTTTTAAATGGTTAGGGATAAAATCGATCACTTCAGGGTTGTCACCTATAAAAGTGAATTCTTTCATTCCTTCTTTAATTTTATTGCTGGCAATATCTAAAAAAGAATCATCCATAACTACTTGTTCAGTTGTTATTTTTTGATGGGCTACATTTTGTTTTTGAGATATTTGCTGGATGACCCTGGCTGTTGACTCTCTAATGCTTTCATTGACTATTTTGCGTATCCGAGTCATTTCGTATTTATTCCGGATAAGTTGAGTCTCCTGGACATTAATTCTTTTAATGACCCGGTTTACGATATCCTGGATTTTAGACTCAACTTCACTATTCAAAGTAAAAAGTTTTGTCTTAATTTTTAGTTCTACATATACTTCATTAATTTCTTGAAAAATCTTATTTTTATAATCTTTTGCTATATTAATAAAATTATCCCACATTCCACCTGATGAATTAATCTGAGGATCCATAGTATTTTACCTCTTGTAATAACTTAAGAACCTACTATTTATTATAACTCTTTTTTATATTATTATGTAACTATTTATTTAAATAAAATTACGAAATCTCCGATCCAGCTTTTTATCTCTGTGAAAAAAAACTGAATATATCATACATTTTTTCGGAATTGACATTGAGGTTGCTATTCATTAGGATGCATTTAAATCTAATATCTAATCAGGTTATCATGTTCCGTCCGTCTATACTGGCAGTTGAGAAGGGGCTAACTCCCTATCCACAAGGCTCAATGAGAGAGCTTTGGACGATCTCTTTTCCTTTAATGATCTCCCTGATGTCAGTCAGTTTGATGATTTTCCTGGATAGGATATTCCTCTCCCGCTACTCCTTAGAAGCCTTGAATGCGTCAGGCAATGGCGGAGTCGTAGTACAGCTACTCCAGTTCTGGATCATCGCTACTGTAAGCATAGCAGAAGTATTTGTAGGACGGTTCAACGGGGCAGGTAAAAAAGATAAGCTGGGTCAGCCTGTCTGGCAGATGATCTGGCTGTCGATAGCCTCAGTCTTATGGTTTGTCCCTTTGGGATTATGGGCCGGACCCTATATTTTTCATCATCAGGGATATGCAGACCTGGAAATCCAGTTTTTCAGTTACTTGATGTATTTTGGCCCCTTTACTGCCTTATCGGCTGCTTTGTCAGCCTTTTATATTGGTAGGGGCAAGGTTAAGTTCGTCACTTGCATCATGGCTTTATCTAATTTAATCAATATCTTATTGGATTTGATCCTCATTTTTGGAGTCGATCCGTGGATTCCATCTTATGGTATCGGAGGAGCCGCTCTTGCCACTGGAGTAGCCCAAACCAGTCAGGCTGTCATCTTTTTCATCGCCTTTATCAGAAAAAAGAACAGGGACTTAAATGGGACCGGTCGTTGGCAGTATAATAAACACCTCTTTATGAAAAGCCTTAGCATTGGTATACCCAATGCCATTGCCCATACCCTTGAACTATTGGCTTGGGTGTTGATCTTCCATTTGATGACCCAGCTTGGATCTGATTATATTACTGTTGTGACTATTTCTCAGAGCATCTTCTTTCTCTTTACCTTTATGACAGAAGGTGTTTCTAAAGGAGCGACGGCTATTGCTGCTAACTTTATCGGATCCAAACAGCACGATCTTATTTGGAAATTGCTTTGGTCAGGACTTAAGCTTTATTTGTTAGCCTTTACTCTTCTAGGGCTCATTTTAGTAGGATATCCGGAACCGTTGATTAGTTTATTCCTCGCAAAAGGGGAATCCCTCAGTCCTGGAACAATACAGACACTTCACTCTGCCTGCTTTTGGGTATGGCTCTTTTTCTTGTTTGATGGGTTTAATTGGTTTTTCATTGGCCTGTTGACAGCTGCGGGTGACACCAAGTTCATTATGAAAGTAGGCGGGGCTGGCCCATGGCTTGTTGCTTTGCTGCCTATCTATATCTTTGTATTTCACATGGGTGCCCCGGCAGATATCACCTGGATGCTGATTGCTTTCTACGGCATCGCCTCGACGTGCATTTACTTCTATAGATTCCGCAGCGAAAGATGGAAAGAAGCTGTGGTTTAGTAATTTCGTGCCCGTGCCCTGAAAGTCACGCATTCAAGTCCTCCGTTTTTCTCTGTGATCTCTGTGTCTCTGTGTTTAATTTTTAGCGTAATTGACATCCCGCGAGAGGTCCTTGCAAGTTTACTGCTTTTCTACTGACATTGGCTTGCAAATAATCAAATATAGGCATGTCAGGCAAGATAGCAAGGTCATCAAACCACCGGGCATCAGCTGGAAATTTTGGGAAAAACGATAACCAAAAAAGGCGAGAAGTATCAAGGTTAGCAAGATGGCAAATTTGTAGGCTTTACTATTTCCTTGCTGAATTAATAATGCACAAGTAATTAAGCCACAAGCAAATACAAGAGCTGTAATAATAGAAACGTAGCTTCCAACCTTAATATATCCCATTACCCCGCCAAATACCAGTATGAAGGCAAAAATTAATATGACGATAGACTTTGAATTCATAATTTCCTCTTAGTTTTAATCTCAAATTGTGATGATCTGCTAAAGCAGAAAAAAATATCAATAGAAAAATTGATGTCAGAAAATTTTATTGCATTTATTTCTATTTTAAGTAAAGTAAAAAATATAGGAGAATAATAACAAAAGGAGGTTCCTATGAGTCATCATCACTGTCACGATGCGTCTTGTCAAATTCATGGACATGAGTCTGGTGGGCCCGGTTCAGGATCATGCCCATCCTGCGGCTGCCACAGTAGTTGTTCTTGTGGTTGTCATTCACAAGGGAAAGATTCTTGCGCAGATTTTCCAGCAAAATTTCTAGAGCTGGCAGATTGCGCCTGGATGGAAGCTCTGAAGGAAAAAATCAAAGATCAGGTTCTCAAGAATGATAATAAACTTGATGAATTGGCTAAGATCATTGGTGAAGCTAACCGTGAAAGGTGGAAGCACAAAAAAGAAAAATTCAAAGGATGCCAGGATTTTGAAGACAAGTTGAAAAACATTATGTCAAAAAGTTAAGGCCATTGGGCTGAGCCAAGAAATGCAAGATTGAGATGGGGCCGAACATTCACAAACGATGATGATGGCCTCATCTCAAGTAATTATGGTTCAATAGATTGCGCTTCCTGGCTGGCTCCAATTGCTGTTTTAGGTTAAATAAAAATTCAGAATTAGGAACTCCGAATCATTAAAAAGGAGACGAGTATGCACTATAAATTTATCAGGGGAATGGATTGTGCTTCTTGGCCGGCTCCAATCGCCGTTTCTAGGATGATAGTAGGATTTTTTCTTTTTGCTGCTACTGCTTTAGCTACACCCCCTTATGTTAAATCTCCAAATGACATAGCCCCACGCTATGGGTATTTTACCGTCGACGCTACTACACAAAACACTGATATCACCAACCAAAGCCAACTGGCGGCAGCGATGATCGATGCCCTTCAGGTGGCGAAGAAGTATGTTGAAACAATTGATGCTGGGAAATATGCAGAAAGCTGGCAAATGGGCGATGCCATCTTTCAAAGGACTGCTAGCTCGAACGAATGGTCGCTAGCTCTTAGTGCCTCCAGAGGACGTCTTGGAGCTGTTAAATTACGTACTTTGAAAGATGAAAAGCCAGCATGGAATCCGGCTGGGCTGCCACCAGGTGCCTACATGGTTGTAGAATACAATACAGCATTTGACCGTGCGCCCAACAGTGGGGAGCTCTTAACCCTTCGTCAAGGCGAAGATGGCAAGTGGCGCGTACTCACCTATCAAGTCAATTAGTTGTTAATGATGGGTTCGCCATTGCTAACCTTGATGCCGTTACTCCAGGCGCCTCTTTCTGGTAACCCATTTTCTGGGATAAAGACTCCTTGACCATGTCTAAGGTTGTTTTTAAATTTGCCGACGTGTTTTCCGTATTCTGAAAGCAGCTCTCCCTCGCCATCCCTATTATCGTTTGCGAATTGACCATCATAAATGTCTCCATTTGCAAAGTAATAACGGCCCCGGCCTTGCATCTTTCCGTTTATGTGTTGCCCAGCGTATATATCACCTTCTCTGTCACCGTCCTTGAAAAAGATTTTTACTAGTAGGCTATTAGGAATAAAACCCATGACCTTATGATCAGATTCAACGCAATGAGAACTAGCAGACATCGGTTTGTCTTCGAAGAAGATTCCTTCATAAAGAATTTCGCCCGTGACTTTATTAACCATTTTACCAAATTGTCTTTTATCGTGTAGGAAACTCCCTTCAAAATAAAGATCTCCATAGTCGCTTCTGCCATATCCATGTTTCATATTTTTGAAAAGCGGCCCATCATATCTTTCCGAACCGTCAGTCAATTCCATACGACAGTTACCGACATATTTTAATTCTTCCATCAGGCCGGTAATAGTAAAAACCCGTGTCCTTAAAATAATGATTCCATCAGGTACACCGTTCACGAATCTTCCATCGATAGAATATTCCGGTGTAGTTAATAATCCTAATCCGTGTCTCTTGCCTTCAAAAAAATCTCCTTTATATTTTATTTTTTCGGTAGGATCAAACCACTCACCTCTGCCGTGTGGTCTGTCATCCTTCTTATTTCCATTGTAAATTGGTTCTTTATTTAATACTGCAGGATCGTTTGAAGAAGCTATGAAGTTGGAATTTGAGAGAGATGAATCAGAGTCATCATTTTGCTTTCTCTTGGGTTTTCTTACAGGCGCTAATGCATGTGATGTGTCAATGCTATTACTTGGCATAGGTACTGCAGGAACTACTAGCGGTGGTAAATATATATTTGCAGGACCAAAATAAGTGACAGTAGGAGGCATACCAGGCATGGAAGCGACAGGTAAGTTTTGTCTATAGACAGCAGATATCATGCTTAAGGCATTAAGAGAGGCCCTGTTCTGGTGGTTTAGCAGTCCCAATGGGCTTTGAAGATATGTGAAGGGGGTAATTAGAATGGGGTAAGAGGTCGAAGACGAAGAAGACGGCATAAAATATCCTTGTTAAAGAGCTTTTTTTTAAAACTTTACGAAAAATGTGCGCGAAGAATAAAATATTACTAAAATAGAAGTCAATTAATTTTCACTGAATTTTATTGACGTCTGATATATAACCTGGAAAAGACAATTGAATGCTGCCAATAAGCACAGTATAACGATACCATAATAGGAGTATCCGTGAAAACAAAATTACTAAATTTATCTCTATTCACCTTTCTTTCATTGAATTCTTTGCAGGCAGGGCAGAATAAGAGTGCAATGCTGCAAGACCTTTCAACTATAAAAGGAATTTTTGAAACCAGTTACGCACCAATTGAATGGAAAAAAGAGAATGATCATTGGCAATTGGATGATGAATATCAAAAATCCATTTCTGCTATCTCAGACGGAAAAGACCTTACCTTAAAAGAATATCAGCAGCAGCTCCGTAAATTCATGAATACCGCCATGGACTACCATGTGGGAATCATGTTCTATTCAACTGAATATGCCTCTCTTCCATTTAGAGTGAAGACGGTTGATGGACACACCTATGTCGATTGGATCAACCCTATTAAGTTATCAAAACAAACATACGGTCTGCATGTTGGTGACGAGATCCTCCAGTTCAATGGAATGCCGATCGCTGATGTATTAGCTGAATTATCTGTTGGTAGATCAAAGAATAGCAATGACTTGACCGATATCGGGATTACAGATGAGAACTTAACGCAGCGTTTCGGCACAAAAGGCGATATCGTCCCCAAAGGGACTTTATATATTCTTTTTCAATCCCTTGAAGATGGTAAAACCAGGACAAATCAGATGATTTGGGAATATCTTCCTGAATTAATCAAAACACCTGCCAGCCTAATGCAGACCATCCCATTTTTTGACTTCAAAAAAGATTCAGGCAAACGTAATCTGACAGGCAAATATTCCCTTTGTAACGAGTTGTGCGCCCTCTACGCCAAAAGGGGAGATGATGATGGAAGTATCGGATCTCGTATCAGCTTCGTCCCGCTGCTTGGAACACCAATATGGGTTTGGGAAGAGAATCTAGAAGGGGAAGAGGCTGTTGAAGGCGATAGCGATTACCCTATGTGGAATGCATACATTTTTGAGAATTCCGAAGGGATTAAGATCGGATATATCCGCATCCCTCACTATGATGGGGAAGATGAAGATGTCGATAACTTTGGCAAGATCATTGACTATATGGAAAAGAATACTGAAGCGCTCATCGTCGATCAGGTGAACAATTATGGTGGTAGCGTTTCATTCCTATGTAATTTAGCCACCATGCTGGCAATAGATCCTTTGAAGACACCAAAGCACCGGCTCAAACTGACTCATTCAGATGTCTATGAGGCTCTAGCGGATATCAAATTTATTGACAAGATTTTAAATTCTAGAAAAGATCTTAAAGATGTCCTTATGTTGTTTAATGTTGAAGAAGAAGCTATTAGTTACCAACAGTTACTTTTCTTAAAATACTTCTTCCAGTACTTAGTGGATGAATGGAATGAAGGACGTGACTTCACCCTGCCGACATATATTGACGGTACTGATCACATCAATCCCAATCCAAACTACCAATATACCAAGCCAATCTTGCTCCTTACCAATGAACTCGATTTTTCGGGGGGAGACTTCTTTCCGGCGATCCTGCAAGACAATAAGCGTGCGGTCATCTTTGGAAGCAGGACTGCCGGAGCCGGAGGCTTTATCAAATTTTCCTCTTTCCCTAATAAGCACGGAATCAGGAAAGTGGGTTTCACAGCCTCATTGGCTGAGAGGGAATCACTGCAGAAAATAGAAAGTATTGGTGTCATTCCAGATATTGAGTACACCATCACATCTGAAGATGTCCAAAACCGTTATGTCAACTACGGCATTAAGGTCAATGAGGTCATTTCGGGCATGCTGCCTAGAGTAGTTACTCCAGTTGAACCGGAACAATTCGTCTCAGAGGACCCTGAGGAGGTTTTTGTTCCTTATTCCGAAGAGATGCCTGTACAACTATCTGTTCAGCCGGAAAATATTCAGCCATATGAAACAGAAGTAGAAGAAGATAATGTAATAGAATAAGGACCAATTATGGAATTGATGTTACTAAAAGATGTTCTCATCCTGTTTGGATTTTCGATTCTCGTAATCCTTCTTTGCCATCGCTGCCACATACCTCCTGTAGTCGGGTTTTTACTGACCGGTTGTCTTTCAGGACCACACGGGCTCGGTCTTGTCAAGAACATCGATGATGTTAATATATTGGCTGAAATAGGAATTGTCCTGCTTCTCTTCGGCATTGGAATGGAATTTTCCATAAAGAAGCTCGTGCAAATGAAAAGGCTATTTCTTTTAGGAGGTTCACTTCAGGTCGGCCTCACTATTCTTTTAAGTACCCTCATTGCCAAAATAACCGGTTTATCCTGGAATAATTCGGTTTTTATCGGATTTCTTTTATCCATGAGCAGTACTGCAATCGTGTTGCGTCTGCTCGAACAAAAAGGGGAGTCTGCAACGCCTCATGGAAGGCTTTCCATCGCCATCCTCATCTTCCAGGATATGATCGCGATCCCCATGATTTTAATGACACCTCTTTTAGGTACAGGTGAGGGGAATGAAGGGTTTAATCCTACCCTTTTATTGCAGTTAGGAAAAGGGTTAGTCATCTTGGCTTTGGTATTCATTGCCGCCGAAAAATTTGTTCCTAAGCTATTGCATGTGGTAGCCAGGACAAGGAATAAGGAACTTTTCTTGCTAACAGTTCTTGCCCTTTGCTTTGGGGTCGCTTCCCTGACTTCAAGTCTGGGATTGTCGCTTACAATCGGTGCTTTTTTGGCTGGGTTGATTATTTCAGAGTCAGAGTTCAGCAACGAAGCAATCAGCAATATCTTTCCTTTTCAGGCACTTTTCCTGAGCATCTTTTTTGTATCCATTGGGATGCTGCTCGACCTTAACTTTGTCTTTCATCAGCCTTTATATATTCTTTTTCTGGCCGTAGTCATTATACTCTTAAAGACATTGACAAGCGCCCTGACAACTTTGATCGTGGGTTTGCCCCTGCGTACAGCTATGATGACAGGAATAGCTCTGTCACAGATAGGCGAATTTTCATTCGTCCTTGCTAAAACAGGTATTCCATTTGGTCTGGTAACTGATGATGAATACCAGCTATTCCTGGCAGTATCATTGCTCACATTGGCCATCAGCCCCATCCTGATCAATTTAGCTCCGCGCATAGCCGGCTTGCTCTGTTTTCTGCCTCTTCCAGAAAGGATTATTAATGGCACTAAGGAGAACTACGTGGCTGATGTTGAACTTTCCAACCATGTTATCATTATCGGATTTGGTATCAGCGGCAAGAACCTGGCACGCTCGTCAAAACTGGCAGGTATCCCTTACGCTATCCTGGAGATGAACCCCGACACTGTCAAAGAACAAAAGAAATTAGGTGAGCCGATCCACTTTGGCGACGCCAGCCACATCATGGTCTTGGAACATTTGAATATCCATAAGGCCAAAGCTGTTGCGGTTCTTACAAACGATCCAATTGCATCGCGGCGCATTGTCCAAATTGCTCGGAAGGCTAATCCAAATATCTACCTCATCGTCAGGACACGTTATGTGCAAGAAATGAAATTGATGACTAACCTGGGCGCTGATGAAGTCATTCCCGATGAATTTGGAACCTCGGTGGAAATCTTCTCCCGCGTCCTCAGGCAGTATCAAGTCCCTGACGAAGATATTCATAGCTTCATCACCCAAATAAGAATGGACGGCTATGAGCTCCTCCGCCAAACAGATAAAGAGGCTGCAAAATTATCTGACCTTAAGCTCGACCTCGCCAACGTTGAAGTGAGATCATTCAGAATGCATCCTAATTCTCCCCTAGTTGGCAAGAGGTTATCCGAATCAGGTCTCCGCAGCCAACATGGCCTTTCTGTACTCATGATCCGCAGAGAGAACACCACGATGTCCAATCCGTCTGCAGACACACAGCTGATGCCCAACGACGTCGTCGTCGTGGTAGGGGAGAGAATCCCATTTAGCAACGCCTCAGAAATCTTTGGCGCAGCCTAGAAGAAAGAAGATAAGCCTATCGCTGAAAATACGGCATCAACACGTCATTCAACTCTCTTTATTTGATTTCTGTCTTCTTGTATAATAACATAACTTGAGTTGTTCGAGAAATTCAAAGATTTTCCGATAAACGAGACCGGGTGGTGTCCCTTGTCCTTTTGGTCTTTTCTTTTTATACAAACGGCATTAAAATAGGATAACGAGGTAAATAATGAAGTTATTCGGCATTGTCAAGGGTCTGATGGACCGGATATTTATGCTTTTAGGTGCTGTTGTCGGAAGCCAGTTTCCTGAATTTATGCAACAATATACACAGCGTCTCTCCGGTCATGCAGCTGAACTGAGCCAACTGATAGCCAAATTGACCGAAATGGCTTCTTTATCGAATAAGACTTTAGATCAGTATATCTATAAATTCCTGTCGAGTCCCGATCCCGATTTTATCAATCAGGGAGAATTTATGAAAGCTGTTGTCAACCGCTGGCAAGAATTAAATGTCTCTTTGCATAGCCTTGCAGATGCAACCCTATGGAACAAACCCTACTACTTTTTTAAATATATGAACTATCCGATTGCAGATACAACCATGCATTCATTCAAACCTGGAATCAATTTAACGGTAGAAGGACTTTGTTATGCTATCCTGGGGATGGTATGCGCCTATGTTCTTTATCAATTAGTCATCAAGCTGTTTTATTTGGGGTACACACGTGCAGTATCGGTATTTAGATCGAATCATTAGCACAGGGCTTTTTTACCTAGGCTGGATCCTCTCCTTAAGAGAGGCCGCTGAAGGTAATCCTTTCTATGGATTGATGGTAGTCATCTTTATCATGGCCTATCATTTATATAAATCATCTCACCGCAAAGCTGATGGTTTTTTGATTTTTCTTGTGATATTATTGGGTCCCATTTCTGATATTGTCTATGCAAAAGTAGGGCTGCTAAAATACAACAGCCAGGATATCCAATGGCTGCCACCTCTCTGGCTATTTTTTCTTTGGGGACTCTTTGCTGCCAATGTCCACCTATTCACCTGGATGAAGAAACATTGGCTGCTGGCCGTTGCATTCGGCGCCATTGGCGCTCCTGTCAGCTACATGTCTGCTATAAGACTTGGTGGCGCTGACCTCCTAATGCCTTTTCCCTATCTCTTCATCATCGTAGGAGGGGTCTGGGCTTTCTTTCTGCCAGCCGTCATCTGGCTAAGCCACAAGCTCCGCGAAAGGATTCAGAGCGGATAGGATGGTAAGGATATTTAGGATGGGCAAGATTTAGAGCAGATAGGATGGTAAGGATGTTAAGGATGGGCAAGATTTAGAGCAGATAGGATGTTAAGGATGTTAAGGATGGGCAAGATTTAGAGCAGATAGGATGTTAAGGATGGGCAAGATTTAGAGCAGACAGGATGGTAAGGATGTTAAGGATGGGCAAGATTTAGAGCAGACAGGATGGTAAGGATGTTAAGGATGGGCAAGATTTAGAGCAGATAGGATGGTAAGGATGTTAAGGATAAATAGGATAAGAACAAAAAAAGAGGGTTGAACGCTCGTTACAGGCCAGCCTGAGGTATAAACCCCAGGTAAGATTGTAAACAAAGCAGAGGGTTGTAATCCGGTCCCTCTTTTTTTGCTTTTATCCTACCCATCCTAAACATCTTTACCATCCTGTCTGCTCTAAATCTTATCCATCCTAAACATCTTTACCATCCTGTCTGCTCTAAATCTTATCCATCCTAAACATCCTTACCATCCTGTCTGCTCTAAATCTTATCCACCCAAAACATCTTTACCATCCTGTCTGCTCTAGCTAGTATCTTGTTATAGTGCAGCGTCTCCCGTTAATGGAGCAGATCCAAAAAGACCGATACGGATGCTTGAAGTTAAGCTGCTTAAAAGTCCCGGTGAACTCGAGGGTGATGACGAACTGTTACTGCCCCCTTTTTTTTCATTTTCTTCAGGTTGGATCTCTTCTTTAGGTACAGTAAGGTCCCATTGTGTTATTCTAATTTTTGTTTGGGCTTTTATTTCTTCCAGATTTTCGCTGATAGTCTCTAAAGAAATTCTCAATTCATTCCTGTATGACCTCTCCTTATCGATGTCGCGATCTAGTTGCTTCACCGCTTCCCTACAAGCTTTTTCTGCAGTTATTTTGGCCTTAACAAGGTCTTCATATTGGCTTATTCTGATAGCAAGTCGGGAAACTCTTTCTTGCCTAATTATAGAATAGAGTTCTTTTGATTCACTTTGATCAATGCCCTTTGTAGTTTCATCCCAGTCATTTTCCAAGAGGATATTTTCCTTGATCGCCAAGACTCTCTTGAAAAATTCTAAAATATTGACATCTACACTATGGGTTACATCATCAACCTTACCGGCGGCTTTAATATCTTCGTCAGTAAGTTTGAAAATTTGCTTTCTTTCATCGAACAATTTTTCAATTTCTGCAACTCTTTGGTTAAACTTTTTGAAGCGGGATGCAACTTCTTCCTTTTTCATGACTAACGCCGGCAAAGATTCTGAATTCTTTTTCGTTTGTTCAACTCCAATTTGTGATTCCAATGTTGATTCAGTTTTTTTTCTCTCATCAGCCGATAATATAATTTGTGCTTTAATTTTATCTAATTGCATTTTCTGGTCTTTGCAAGTTGAAGCAGCTATGCCTTTATTTTCATTGTGGAGAGATTTATTGATCGACACCGCAAATTCTTTGAGCCAGACTAGTTCAGAAGTGATTTCTCTGATACTTGATAAAAATTGATCTGAAGAAGAACTACTTGATGAGGAACTAACTGGAATTGTAACTTTTTTAAGTTCTTCTTGTGACGCTGCTAAAGTTGCTTTTCTCGCTTCGACAGTCCTTTTAATTGTTTCAAGACGAAAAGCAGCGCCATAACGTTCTTCTGTCCTTAATGATGCAATACTTGAAGTAGAAAACATTGAATTATTGCCTTTCAGGATGGCATTAAAGAATCTAATGCGATAGCTCATTTCCTGAATACTAGCGGCACATACTTCTAAAGTTGACGTTCCCTGACTAATCAGACTTAAATTTTTATCGTTATTTTCTTTCAGTCTTTTGTGGTTTTCCGAGATGATAGCAGTAAATTTTCGGGCTCTTTCATCGGTACATGGGCCCTCTTCAGCATCACATATATAAATCTTATTTTTATTTATAACAACGGTTTTTTGAGCACCTGAATTGCCAAGTAACTTTCTAACTTCCTTTATGAGATTCTCTCTAACGTCATCTTTAGAAGGAGGAATAGGTGAAATAGGTCTGGCAAGAGAGCTAATTGATGAATTGATATTCGGGGTTGGTTGTAAGTTTTTAGTGGCTTGGTTTGATAATGACGATAATGACGATGAAGGCAGTGACATAGATATCCCCTTTTTTGTTGGTTACTAAATAATAAAGATAACCCCCTCTTTTATTTTTTTCGTAGTAAAAAATAATTCTGTTACATAGCGTTGAAAAATAATGGCTTATGATTGAATCATTATTGATTGATGAGCTTATTCCAATAAGCTTGCATGGAAGGGGAGAGGAAATGGTTCAGAATTTGTAAGGGAATAAGTTCGTGATGATGATGTTCAGTATCAATAAAAGCAATTTTTCCTTTGGTTGTAAAGGGGATATTGTCCGGATAGACTGAATCGAGCAAGCCTACTTCTTCTATAATGACAAAAAGCTGCTCAAGATGTTTTTTGGAAATTTTGCTCTTATAGGCTTTGAGGTTGGCATCATTAGAAGAAATCCGCATATCTTCAACAATTAGGATAAAGTTTTTTCGTTGCGGACCCAAGGATGGGTCTGGAGCAGGCTTTTCAGGCAGGGGATAGATCCATTTTTTAGGGATAACAAAGTCTTTAAATCCGTTTCGTTTGATACAGTCACGTATTGCATTGGCTCCATCGATCCTTTGAATCCAATTGTACCATTCGCAGCAAGGTGCTTGTTCATCGAGGAAGGCTTTGACTAGGAAACCTGTCAGCTCGCGGTGCCGGCCAAGCACAAGATTTCCTTTTGGATTGAGTTTGACTTTTCCGAAACCAGCCTTTTCGAATGAGGCTGTCGACTCTGTTACACGTCTTTTGGAGAATATCTTGTCCAGCTTCGCTTTGATTGGATGATCTTTCGGAAGGAAGTACGGTTCTGTTTGGATCCAGTACTCTGCTGGTACGTTAGGATTGTGTGGGTAGGCGCTTAAACAGTTGAGGAGAAAAAGAGCGATGATAAATAGAAATTGACTCATAATAACTACTTTTAACTGTTCGTGATCGTGTCAGTGTGTGATTTATTAAACACAGAGGCACAGAGGCACAGAGAGGGCACAGAGAGAAATGCAATAAAAAAAATAAAAACAATTGAATAAAACGAAATTTAATTACTTAGTTTTTTTTCAAGTCCACCGTTTCTCTCTGTGACCTCTGTACCTCTGTGTTTAATTTTTAGCGTGAATGACATCCCGCGAGAGGTCTTTGCACCTTTTTCTTCTTTACACCTTTGCGTTAAAAAATGCGCAACTTTTCGGGCACTAGCACGTTCATGAACTTCCGGTTTATTCTTTCTCCGGGTGCGAAGGATTCTTTTTTGCCAAACTCTCCCAATATTTTTTCATATCGCCGGAGAGATATTTTGACATCTTCGAATAAGTAATCGGCCACTTATGATGATACTCTGTGTCGATAATTCCGATTCTGCCATCCTTGCAAAAGGGGCAGTTGAAAGCAAATACGGAGTCCCACATTCCGCATTCGTGGAAGATGGTAAATAAGCCTTTAATCGTCTGCTTATCCATTTTAGATGACTTGTATAGCTTTTTATTCATTTCTGAATCGACTGTCATCATGTTTTCAGCAACAAGGATAAAGTTTTTCCTCAAATAACGTGAAGAGCGGGGAGGAGACGGTTCTTCAGGCAATGGGTAGAGCCATTTGCGAGGCACTTTAAATTTATCCCCCAGATCATGTTCTTTGATACAGTCTCTGACAGTCAATGCACCTTTGATCCTGTGGGCCAGCTTCATCCAGTCAGCTAAGATCCTTGTCTCTTCATCTGAAAAAGCTTTGATGAAGTATTCCTTAAGGTCCGGGTGTGATGATGCCATAATGCGGCTGAAACGGCCCGGTCTGTATCTTGTAAATCCGGCCCGTCTGAAGGTTTCAGGACTTTGAATAATCCTGGTTTCGGAGAACATCCTGTCCAGCTTTGGCTTGGCAGGATGGTTTTCCGGCAAGAAGTAGATAGAAAGCCTTTCCCAAACATCAGCAGGGACATCCGGGTTGTAAGGGTAGGTATCGAGATTTGATACTTCAGGTTTGTTTTTTTTTGCCTTAAGGAATGTATTATTCAGGTCGAAGATAGTGGGAAAGCCTTCATGTGTAGCTAGGGAAAACGTCGGCTCTGTCCAAGGATAAGTCGTCGCGATGAGGACTCGCTTGCTGACCGATTTGTTATCAGCCATTTCAGTCATTTGCATGACATTGCGTGGCTGAATAAGGTTGTTGTCATACACATGGATTAATCTGGAAGGGACAGACAAGCAGCTATTTTCTTTGACGATGACACGATAATAGGCAAGGCTTCCATCAACATGGATCTTGTGATTTGACGTCACTGCCACCAGGTTATCGTTGGATTCTTGATCGATCACTTTACCGTCTACGATTTCATTAATCTGAACGTTGGAATAAATGGAAGGTACGAAATCGAGCGCGTTTGAACCGAAAATGAGATATTGGATATTGTCATTTTTCTTAAGCGCATAACGTCCCCAATTAATCTCGTAGACATTATCTTTCACCTTATCGAACTCAACATCAATCACAGATTCAGGCTTGGTCACCTTGAAGACAAAAGTGTTTGACCATTGAGTGCTATTTGCTTTGACACGGAAATAGTAGGTGTCATCAGAGTTTAAATAGGTGTCAGCAATCGGATCTAACTTGACAACTCCGGAGAATGGAGCTTTGCCTGTAAGGGCTGTAGGAACAAATTTAAATTCGGGATCAGATGATATTTGCCACTCGATTTCACTGACAGGCTGCATGCTAATATTTGAAATCTGAAATGCAGGGACTATATAATTAAATTCAGCTTCTGCATTAGTGACCACTAACTGATTAGGTTTTGAAGCAATACCAGGTTTTGGTTTTTTTACAGGGCAGTTAGGAGCAAGTTTCAGATCGGAATTGGCGACAATCTGATAGCCGGAAGAGGCCTCTACAGCCTGAATCAGATTGGATGTGGAACGGAGCACAAGAAACGGGTCGTCCATGAGGTTGTCTGAAGAAGCAAAAGTGATGTTGTCGATATTGAGGTAGAAAGTTCCCTCATCGATGTCAAAATAGACCCACCCGTCGTTAACATAAAAGTCGAAAGCCTCTTTGCCATAAAAGGCTGAGCGGCGTGTCTCGATTCCCATCTGGCGGCATAATTCGAGAAACAGGCGTGTATATTCTTCTTTATTGCATGTGCCGCATTTATTGATTAGCTCTAACGGAGACCGATACTTGGTTTTCGATGATTCATCAATAGTAATCGCGTCCCGCATCAGCTTATGCAAAGAGATCAGTGAGATATCTTGTTTGCCAACTTTCTTGCCGATTTTTTCGTACGTATAGTTGCTTTGGTTGGCCACTGCAAGATCATGGAATAATATTGCTGCCGCAACTATAAATAGTGTTTTGCTTATAAGTTTCATTGTCGTATCCCTCAATTTAATGTTTGGGCCTTGATCAAGGCCTTATTTTGTAAAGACTTGGGTAAGCCACCCAAGCATAATAATAGAGACCCATACTAATGCAGCGCTTAGTATAGCAGCAGTAATGCTATAAAAGAAAGCGCCTGAATCAGAATAAAATAACAATAGAGCGCCGATAAACGTAAGCCCTGTAGCAATTAATGCTATTTTTTGAAATCCCATTTTCAGTCCCTTTTTCTAAAAAGTCTAAATCTTTCTTGCGTTTTTCTGCAAAAAAGAGATTATATAGAAGCTATTGCAAAACCCCGTCGGATTATTTCTGGCGCTATTTTTGCTATTACCTCTACTCAGCTAAAGGAAAGAATCTATGCAAAAAATCCTCATTTCTCTTCTAGCCGTCTTTGTCGGCTTTACCGCTTACTTCGGTATTAAATACTACAGTAGTGAACCCAGTTATTTTGAGAAGCGGATTATTGCTCACACCTATCAAATAAAGATGGCCCATAAAACTTACGGATTCGACTTGGTCGATCCCGAGCAGGCACCCCCTGATATCCGGGAAAGCGTGCTACGAGGGTACAGTATTATCATGAATACCCCTTTTTATGCACCACTTTATGCAAAAGATCAACTTTCTTGTACTAATTGCCATTTTTGCGGCGGCGACACACTAGGCGGTAAAAACAACGGGATCTCTCTCGTGGGAGTAACAACGAAGTATCCTACTTTCTCCAAAAGGGATAATAAATCTATCACCCTTGAAGACAGGATCAATAACTGCTTTAAAAGAAGTATGAGCGGTAATACCGTGCCTAAAGACTCACAAATTATGAAAGATATTGTCGCCTATCTCAACTGGATCTCATTTGAAGTTCAAAAAATTAAAGATATTCCATGGCTGGGTCTCACTTTTTTAAAGAGCGAACATAAGCCAAATGGTGAGAACGGAAAAAAGGTTTATGATGTTTACTGCGCTTCATGCCATGGCCTCCATGGTGAAGGTGGAGCAGCTCTTGCATCCACACAAGGGAAAACTATCCCACCTCTTTGGGGTCCTAATTCATTCAATGATGGTGCTGGGATGAACCGGCTAGATATGCTGTCTTCATTTGTCTTTTATAACATGCCTTACCTGGATGCTCGATTAACAGAAGAGCAGGCTATCGATGTGGCCGGTTTTGTCAGCAAGCAGACAAGGCCCGCCTTCGAGTAGCTATAAAAAGAGACACATGAGACGTATGAGTTGCAAGGATCACTTTATCTTCTCAGCAGCATCACGTCTCCCTTATTTCTGCAAGAAAACGCTCTCTTGTCTTCTCTAAAGAGTATTTTTCATTGAATACCCCATGAGCTTTTTTTCCCATTTCGGCACTCTTATCAGGATTATTAATCGCTTCAGCGATAGCCTCTGCTAACGAGGTAACATCAAACGGTCGGCAGAACAGTCCTGTTTGCCTATCTTCTATGACTTCTGCACAACCGTCTACGTTCGTCGTAATGATAGGTAAACCCAATGACATAGCCGTTAGGAGGGCAATAGGAAGGCATTCGAGGACAGATGATTGAATGAACAGGTCGGCTTGAGCAAAAAATTGATCCAGCTGATTGGGCGTTACCGATTGAATCATTTTAATGTTATTTCGAAATTTTGAACGGATTACCTTGAGGATAACCTCGGCGACAATTGAGTCCTCATATCTAACTTGACTCGGAAAACCTACAATGGAAAGAATGGTATCTTCCGGAATGCGCTTTTCATCCAAACAATTCAAAAAGGCTTCCACAAGTGTGTGTGTCCCTTTCCTTGAACAAACAGAACCGACACAGAGTAAGTTTTTTAGTGCAATACCGGCTTTTGGCTTTTGCTCTTGTTGCGGTACGCCGCTCCAGTACATGACTTTCCCATTCGGAAAGTCGGAATAATCCCATGTCTTCTTTGTAGCAGCCGATCCAAACCACAATCTTGGAGGTGAGTATTTCTTACATAACTTGAGAAAAGGCGCGACAATTTTCCGTTTGACCCCTTGCATGACTCCGGGAAGGGATATGCTCTCATGAATATACCAGATGGGTCTTGAACGGGGACGCAAAACAGTTAATGGGATAACCATCGGCCAGCTCATGATTGAGTTGGCAATGACCCGTCCTTTGATCTTAAAGCAAATGGCAAAGAGAAGGGAACTAATCGAATTTCCCCCCTTGTGGGTTTTCTTCAAAATGTGGACAGGAATCCCTTCTTTTTCCAGCTCATGCTTCATCGGGCCGTCAGTTAAAGAAATAATGTTTGGCAGATATCCCTTTGATTTGAAATACATAGCCAAGTCTGCCACCAGTTTAGGTGCTCCGGATAAACTCATCTCATGAGAAATAAGTGTGATAGGAATTTTTTTCTCTGTGACCTTTGTGACCTCTATTGTTAAAAACTTATCATCTCTTGTCATTGGTGGGATTTTTATTAATAGATTTTTCAACCCTCGATCAAAATTGAGCTCCTCGCGCAACTTCGCAAATTCACTCGGCCAATACCATAGGCTGGGTGCTTGCTTGTTTTCGGGCGGTTGGCCATAAACGCTGATTAAATAATCGCAATGAATTTTACTGAGTTCTTCTTCCGCCAGATGACTGACCTTATGCTGGGTGTTTTGTGAATGGATCCTGTAAAAGTAGAGATTTTCTCTGACAACTAAAGGCTCGTAAAAAGGAAGTGCCCTGACGATAAAGTCCAGATCATGCGCTAACTTGTAATCTTTAAAATTCCCCACACGCTTATACACGTCACGAGAGAAGAATAGATTACCTGTCGATACTGCAAAATTGTGCTCCAGGAGAATAAATCCTACTGTTGGCGCTTTATTATAAAGTTCAAAGCGCGTTCTCTCGTACCACCGCTTCCACCAATGGCTGTCAGGTAAAAAACGATTTTGTTCATCGATACCAACCACATACGAAAAGGCAAATTCAGCTTTTGCAGCTAACGACTGCTCCAGCATGACTTTAATTCTGTCGTGATGATAATAGTCATCGGAATTGAGAATGGTCAACCAGTCACCCGTTGCCAATGCTAAGCCACGATTGATCGTGACGTGAGCCCCTTGATTCTCTTGCGTAATGAATTGTACCTTCCGACCCGGGCAAGGCTTAAATCTTTTTAAAGCTTCTTCAATTTTTTCGCAGCTTCGATCCTTCGATCCATCATCGATGATAATGATTTCCAAATTGGGATAGCTCTGATTAAAAATGGAATTTAGTGCCTGATCAATATATTTTTCGTGATTATACACTGGAATAATCACTGATACAAGTGGTTCTGTCATAGATGGTGCGCTAGCTGTAATTTTTGTATGTTTTGCCACATTCCTTCCAAACCATCTCTCAAGTTAATAGTGGGTTTCCACCCTAATTCATCACTGATTTTTTTGTAAGAAAGAACACTGTAGGTAGGTGGTGGTAGAGGGGTCGATGAAAAATACTTTGTTAATGGAGTTCGGGTAACCGATTCAATGAATGAAATCACTTCTTTTAATGTATGACTTTGACCCGATCCAACATTATATAAACGGCAAACATTTTTCTTAGGTGGATTATCAATGACAAGTTTGAACGCTGCCGTCACATCGCTAAGATGGATATAGTCACGGACACTGTCCATGGAGTCGAAAATCTGCAGCTTTTCATTCGCTATGATCTTTGCAAAGGCTACTCCAATCAATCCCTGTACTCGCTCCTTAGGCAAAAGAAGGCCATAAGGATTACTGATTCTAAGAATCGTTCCCTTAATTCCATACATATCGCAAATCAGTCTCAAATAATTCTCGGCTGTCAGCTTATGGATGCCATAACTTGACTGCGGACAGGGGAGTTCACTTTCACAATGCAGCAATGCATTAGGGGAGGGATAGTACATATTGCCGCCAGTGCTGCTAAAGATAATATGGCCATCAGGATTTAGCTCTGCATAAGACTCCAATAAATTCACTGTAGAAATGAGGTTGCTGTACAGGTCTTGCTGAATGTTCAGATTCGAAGTGCGCGGATGTGTCGTACAGGCTAAATGAATTAAAACCGGTGAATTCTTAACAAAAGCGGCTACATCTGCTTTATTTGATAAATCGCCGGTTAACCAACCAGGCTCTTCTATTTTTTTACGGCTCAGCCTCTTTTGTGGATGATCCAACGTCGCCGTTAGATAACTTCCAATGAACCCGCTCGCCCCGGTAATCGCAATCATTATTGCCTCAAATTTATGGGGGAATTCTAAAACCTTACGCTATATATCGCAATCAAAATTGTCGCGCATTATTTCAACACAAAGGTACAAAATTCCAGTTTGTGTCTCTAACTCTTGACAAAAATGTAATACTGTAATACAGTAAGAATATAAGGAGGTATGAATATGGACTTATTAATCACTCGACTCACATCAAAAAATCAGACAACAATTCCAAAAGAAGTGCGTGAAGTTTTGCATCTACATCCCAAAGATCGTATTGTATATGAAATTAGTAAGGATAATACAGTCATCATAAGGAAAGCAAAAGCGCTTGATCTTGAATACTTATCTGCCCTTCCAAAAACACTGAATGAATGGGAATCTGAAGAAGATGAAGAAGCCTACGGTAGTTTATAATCCTTTCGACGTTGTACTTGTTCCTTTTCCGTTTATAGATGTAATAGAGCACAAACGAAGACCAGCTTTAATCATTTCTTCTGTTCAGAAATTTAATATTGAATCAGGTGCCTGTGTAATGGCAATGATTACATCTGCAAATCATAATCCTTGGCCATTAGATACAGAAATAAATGAATTGGAGATCGCAGGATTACCTGTGCAGTCTATCATTAGAATGAAACTCTTCACATTGGACCAAAGACTCATTTTAAAAAATCTCGGAAATCTAAGTAATCGGGATAGGAAATTATTTTCTGCCAACTTAAAACAACTCTTTGATCAATAAAAAATTGAAGAGCAATTACAATTTTCTTATATGTTTTTTTGTTTTCTTCTTGTTTTTGCGATCTTTGCGTTCCTTTGCACCCTTGCGATGAAATTTTAGCGTCACGTATCCTAGATTACACTCCAAGGCACTTTAGTAAGGAGGGGAGGAGGCCCTTTTCGCGCACTTTTTGAGTGGTGAAGGAGAGGATAGCCTTGAGGTCCTGGAAGCGGTGAGACGGTTGATGGATTAATTTGATCATTTTTTCGATGGGCGCTATGGCTTTATCCCAAGTGAATTGAGGCTGCAGTCGGGCGAGGTTAATTTTCATGAGTTCCATTTTATGTGGATCATCCAGAAGCGTTGTAATGACATGGGCTAATGCTTGGGGGTCTTCGTACGGGACTGTTATGCCAATCTTTTCTTTTTCGATCAGCTCGGCAAAAGAGTCTCCTTTCGTGGCTACGATCGGCAACCCTGCCCATATGTAATCGAGCATCCTCGTTCTAAAAGAAAAACGTGTTTCAAGATGGGCAAAATGGGTGGAAACTCCCAAAGAGGCTTCGAGAAAATAGTTGTGCCTTTCATTGTAAGGAACCCATCCGTCATTAAAATAGACGTTTTTGCCCAGAAGATTGAGTTCCTTGGCCAAAGCTACTGCCTGACGGGCCATCTCCATCTCAGGGACTGTTGGATCTGGGTTTTTCATTCCCATAAAAACAAGTTTGATATCGTTTCTACCAATGATTTTAATAGCATTGATCAGTGTCAGCGGATCGAACCAGTTCCAGATACCTCCACCCCACAAGATGATTTTATCACCTTGGGCAAGATTGAATTTTTGACGTATTCCCGGGCCATCTTTGACCGGCAGGGGAGTGGGGAGACCAAAAGGGACAACATCGATAAAATGGCTGAATCCCGGATCTTTTTCATACCTTTTTGGGTCGATCAATTGATTCGCTAACAAAAATCCAGTCCAAAGGTCGCGCTGTTTTTCGCTGGCGCATATGATCCCATCGGCCATTTTAAAATTTAAGGTCAATTGATTGATGGCAGAGCTTTGCTTTGCTTTTTGTTTCTTGAATGATTCACCTTTGAATAGCTCTAAAAATTCAAGAGGTAGCGGATCATAAGCATCGATAATTATTTTAAGCCCCCCCTTTTTTGCTTTGAAGGCCAGAGGAATAGTCAAATTCTGCGCGATTAAGACTCTAGACTCCTTCAGTCTTTCGTCAAAGTCCTCGCTTCGGTGGGATATAATTTCAAAGCCTTCGGCACTTATTTCAGGATGATTCGGAGCAGCCAATACTACTTGATGATTTTTAGCTAAGGCTCTAGCAAATTCCCAGTTGCGGATCGACGGCCCCGACATCGACTTTCCAATCACATTTCCTGAATAAATAATTACACGTGCCATACCTATTTGCCCGTGCCGAAAAAGAATTTAAGATTACGGAAGAAACCATGCTTAAAGAATTGATGCTTCACCAGTGTCCGCTTTTGTTTTAAATAAGACTGTTCCTTTAACTCAATATAAGCTTGCACGGTGCGGACCGCGTCAGGGTACATTTTAAATTTAAAGCTCTCTAAAAATTGATTTGCCTGTTCGTACGTTTGCTGTTGGCATTGCGATTTTTTGATTAACTCTTCTTTGGATTGGCTCACGAAAGCGTTAAAGGTATTTTTCTTAGCACCGATATCATTGGACTGATGTTGTCGATAGAGCATTGTCGCAGAAGGAATGTAGCTGATCTGCCCAAAACAAGATGCCACCAGCGCAATCCACCAATCATGCATGATCGCCCCTTCAGGGATCGGAATGACCATGCCGGCCAATGCTCGGTTCATTCCGATAGTACATCCGGTAATATTATTTTGGACAAGCAGCCGGTTCAAAGTATTATGCAGAGGATTTAATTTGGCATAACTCCAAAAAGAGGGTGAAATCAATGAAAGGTCTTTGTCAACGACTTTTAGATCGGCATGGACTAGCAGGGGTGTGCTTTTACCAAATCTTTTTTCCATTTTTTGTAATTCACGGATAGTATCACCCACCTTGTTTGGCAGCCAGACATCATCCTGATCAGAAAAGAAGACGTAGTCAGCAGTATGCTGTTGCAGGAGCTCCGAAAAATTATTCCTGATTCCACTGTTTGCCTTGTTTGGAAGGATGGTGATGCGACTGGCATATTCATTTAAAATGTCAGTCGTGCAGTCCGTCGATCCATCATCTCGCGCAATAATCCGAATATCTGAATAGGACTGTGAAAAGAGCGATTCAATCTGCTCTTTCAGATATTTTTCACCCTGATAGGTGGCTAACAAGATGTCTGCAGACATTTTTTCCTTCTGTTACTTGGTGTAGTCGCCGCCGAGGATGCGATTAATCCTGTCCTCAATAGGTGGATGAGTGGAAAAGAGTCTGTCCCATAATGAAGGCCTTTCATTGAAATAGAGATGGGAAAAAGCCTTTCCAGTCGAGGGCATATCTTGAACATTGGAATTTTCGATTTTTTTTAATGCGTTGGCAATCCCTTCCGGATTACGTGTATATTGGACCGAACAGGCATCAGCCAGATATTCGCGCTGACGGCTTACCATGGATTGTAAAATCGAACCAAAGAACCAGGTCAAGGCTCCGATGATTAAAAAGATAATTGCTCCCGCCAAGAGAGGATTACCCCCTTTTTTGTCTCCATCACTTCTTGATCTGCCAAATGAACTCCATTGCAGCATGCGTAATCCAATGTACATGCAGATAAAAAATCCCATGGTCATGGCGGCAACTCTCATGCCGATAGTCATGTCCCGGTTGTAAATATGGCCGAATTCGTGCGCCAAAACACCCTGCAGCTCATCCCTGTTCAACAGATTCAAACATCCGGTAGTTACGGTGATAGCTGCATTTTCTGGATTGGTACCAGCTGCAAAGGCGTTGATCTCTTTGGCTCTGACAATAAAAACAGGAGGCACCGGCAACGAAGTGGCTAATGCAATCTCTTGCACAATATTGAGAAGCTGTCTCTCTGTCGGATCGGTCGTTTGCGGATCAACCTCATAGGCGCCGACAGACTCTGCCACTGCTCGTCCACCTGCACTCATGTACCTGATGTAGTTAAAACCGGCCGTTAAAAATGTAATGGCAAAGAAAATTAATGCCACGTAGGGGAGGGGAGGGTTATCATACTGATCTGCAGCAAATACCCTCATCGCCCACTCGGCTAGTCCACCTGCAATACAAGTGAGCATAAAAAACATCACCAAATAATAAAAAGTACGGGCCTTGGCATGCCGCTGTTCTTCCCAGAAATTCATCGCCATGATTATATCCTATGATCCAAAAGAGACCTTCGGTGCTTTTTTCGCCTGCTGATCGTCTACTTGGAAGAGTTCAACAGGATGATGTCCAAGAGTGCCGGCAATAACAACGGCAGGAAATTGCTGCTGCGTTGTATTGTATAGCATCACGTTGTCGTTATAAGCTTGTCGTGCAAAAGCTACCTTGTTTTCTGTTGAGCTAAGCTCTTCCTGAAGCTGCTGCATGTTCTCACTGGCACGTAGTTGTGGATAGTTTTCTGCCAATGCCATAATGTTTGTTACAGCTCCGCCCAAGGCAGCATCTGCCGCTGCCAAATCCTTAATAGAACTTGCTGTTGGTCCGCCTTGCTGCGCTACCTGATTGCGCGCTGCCTGGGCCTGATTCCTGGCTGAGATCACACTTTCGAGTGTGCCCCTTTCATAATTCATATATCCTTTCACTGCTTCGACCAAATTCGGAATCAGGTCGTACCTTCTTTGCAGCTGGACATCGATTTGACTCCACGCATTGTTGACCTGATTGCGCAATTGCACCAGCCGATTATAGGTTCCAATACCCCAAAAAATCAGAAAAGCAACAACAACTAAAATAATAATGACTAAAGTAGACATGATGACTCCTTTGCTTATTCAGATCCTATCATAAAAGAAAATTATATGAAAGGAAAGAGGAGAGCGGACTCTTGTTTCCTAATTCTTGACTTATACGAGCACAAGTGTCATAATTACGTCCTTTATTATCTCACAAAAAAGGACTTATAATATGAGTTGCTGCCTTAATACTTCCTATCAGTCTTTATCTCTTATAGAACTATCAAATTCTAATGGAAAAAATATATATCGTTTAGATTATTATAATAAGACTTATATTGAATCTATCTCGGGAATGTTATCTAAAATAAAAATCACAGAAAAAATTAGCGAAATTGTCGATTTAGGTACACACCTTTTTTATCCTATCTTGACCAACTACTTAAATATGAAAACCCTTAACGTAGTCGACAAGATACATAGTGGTGCCCATCAACTTGAACACCTCCTTCACTCTTTCTGCTTCCTTAATGACTTGGTTGCCATCGCCAATAAAGAATATCTTGTCTATTCTCATGGCCAAATTGATCTTCTTCAGACCACTGGAAAAGTTATCCATAGTGTTTCCCATTGCTTTTCCTCAGTGCATTACCTATACGATCTGGAGATCATTAAATCCAGCATCATCACAAAAATCGCCCGTTACCACCTTTATCTAAGCGCTGTCGGATTCGCTTTGGTTTCTGTAGGACTGATCCTCAACATAGGACATACCCATAAAGTTCCTGGGCAGCCAGATAACAGCAAATCCAATCTAATGTTCAATATTTCAGGATTTGTTAACGATCTGCTCCAGTCAACCCCTACATTCAAAGGATCAAGAAACCTAAGCGATCTCGTCGGTCTCTTACATGCCATCATAGCCCTGTACCCAAAGCCAGTATTAGTTAACGTGCAAGAGATTAAAACCATAGCCAAACGTTTTGAAGAGACCATTTCATGACTATATTTTATTTGTAAAAAAATGAGGCAATACATATATTTGAGTTCATGTGGCGAATATATAAAGAAGAAGGAGAAATGAAAATGGAAATGACATTATTTATTACCATAATTGGAACTGGAATCGGTATCGTTTCTCTAATTTACGCAATCATGAGAAATTTCAAAACTGATATCAATTCTCACATTGATAGAATGGAATCCAAATTCGAAAAAATTGATTCAAATTTCCAAAAAATGGATCAAAGAGTCACGATTACAAATAATCGGATGGATGGAGTATATCATATCTTACTGAAAAAATTAGAGAAAACAGGGGTCTAAACCAAATCAAGTACGACGATATACTTATTCTCCATCCCAACCATTCCTTGATACCACATGCTAAAATAACATAACGGATATTATCAGACGTTGTGTTTGAGTAGATTATGAGCGTTTAACAACGAGTGTAAGTTGATGACTATTGAATCGAGACCAAAAAAAAGAAGATATATATTTTCATTTTTTAGAAGGACTGGACGCGTTGTCTATGATACTGTCCGCGGTTTTATAGATGATGATTGTTATGCGAAAGCATCGGCACTGACTTTTTATACTTTGCTTTCGATTGTTCCTGTATTGGCTGTTTTGATTGGAATAGCCAAGGGTTTTGGCTTTCAACAGGCATTAGAAGAAGAAATAACATCCCATTTCTATGAGCAGCAGCAAGTCATAGACAAATTGATGCAATTTGCCTATTCATATTTGCAGAGCGTACAAGGGGGTGTTATTGCCGGGGTCGGTATCGTTGTCTTATTATGGTCAGTCTTTGGCCTACTAAGCAATATCGAATCGGCAATGAATAGTATTTGGAAAACCCGCTTTTCACGTCCTTATGGAAGGAAAATCAGCGACTACTTAGCAGCTATGTTGGTTGCTCCCATCTTCTTAGTAACCTCAAGCAGCCTTAGCGTCTATTTATCTGCCCTCGCCCACAATCAGACCAATGTCTATTATGATGTCTTTAGCCCTGTCTTGATAGTGTTGCTTAAACTGACTCCTTTCATATTGATTTGGTTTCTTTTTACCTTTATTTATATTTTCATGCCGAATACGAAAGTCTATTTCCGTACGGCTATTCTCGCTGGTATATTAGCTGGAACCGCTTTTCAAGTTTGGCAGTTCATTTATATTAAATTTCAGATCGGCGTATCAAGCTATGGAGCCATCTACGGAAGCTTTGCGGCATTTCCTTTGTTTTTGATTTGGTTGCAGATCAGCTGGATGATCTTGCTGTCAGGCGCCGAGCTTGCTTTTGCAGTTGAGAATGACATGTTCATCCCCACGCGCAATGTCCGATTATTAAATCAGAAGGCAATCGCATTGATGATCACCTTTCGGTGCGTAGAGGCCTTTGTAAAGGGAAAACCCCCTATGACTGACCGTGCTTTGGCCCATGAGCTTGGAATGTCCTTGAATCATTTGCAGATCATTATTGATGCCTTGCAGCAGAATAGAATTTTAGCATCGATACTTTTCAGGAATAAGACAATTGGTTATCAGCCAGCTCAGGCTGTGGACAATATTACAATGTATTCTGTCTGTGAAGCGATGGAGAATTACAATATGATTTTGGCATCAGTAGGAGACTCCCCTGAGTTTAAAAAGATTGAATCCTACATAAAAAATGTGGATCACATGCTGGAAAATCCCAAAACGAATCATGTCCTCTTCACATACGTTCTCTAAGATTCTACCCCCATTGACTGTCCGGCAATCCAGCCTGTTGTCCAGGCATTTTGAAAGTTGAATCCTCCGGTCACTCCATCAACATCTAACACTTCACCGGCGAAAAAAAGTCCAGGGCAACGGCGGCTTTCCATCGTTTTAAAATTAACTTCATTCAAACTGATACCGCCGCAGGTCACAAATTCCTGTTTATAAGTGGTCTTGCCATCGATTTGACAGGATGTGCCATGGATAAGTGTGATCAAAGTTTGCATTTGCTGATTGGACAAGGTAGACCATCTTGCCTCGGAGATGATGTCGGCCAAAGAAAGAATTTTGCGCCACAATTGCTTGGGTAGGGGCAAAGGAGGTTCTGATCCCATTTGCTTGGCCGCCTGTTTCTGTTTGCATTCGGACAGGACCTGTTGCAACTCCCCTACCGATAAACTGGGTAGCCAATTGATTTTAACTTCAGTCTTATAGTTAAGTTGGTGTAGTTCCCGAGCTGCCCAAGCGGAGAGCTTTAGGACGGCCGGTCCGCTGAATCCCCAATGGGTAATCAGAAGAGGTCCCGTTTGTTCTTGCGATAGGTGCGGCAAAGTGACCTTGGCCTGCGGCACAGAGATGCCTGCTAATTCCAAAAAGGGTGAATCGGGAATGTTGAAAGTAAAAAGTGATGGGACTAGCGGGACGATGGTATGTCCGAGTTTTTCTAGCAACGGATACATTTTTGGCGTACTGCCCGAAGCTACCAGCAGCCGGTGACAAGTCAGGACAGTTCCATCAGACAAGCTTAGTTCAAAACCATTTTCTTTTTTATTGATTTGGTCTATGCCGGTTTCTGTGCGAACATCCACTTTGGCCTTGCGGGCGGCATTCTGCAGGCATGCAATGATTGTTTCAGAGCTGTCGGTCGTTGGAAACATCCGCCCATCATCTTCTGTTTTTAATTTGACTCCCCTCTTTTCAAACCAGCTGATGGTATCGGAGGGGTGGAAGCGGGTAAAGGGGCCTAAAAGCTCTTTGCTGCCGCGCGGGTAGTTCTTTACCAATAGCTTGGGATCAAAACAGGCATGTGTGACATTGCATCGGCCGCCGCCCGAAATGCGCACCTTAGAAAGGAGCTGCCGATGTTTTTCTAATAAAATGACCTTGTCGTCCGTAAAACGTTCTGCACATGAGATAGCTCCAAAAAAACCGGCTGCCCCACCTCCTACAACGACATAAATTATATTGCTCATAAACTGATAAGTGATTAAAATATCATTGTATTTAAATTTCCAATTGTTTACTAGTAAATAAAAAAGACGAATTTATTTTAAAAAAGGGTATTATTAGGTGTATGTCCCCCCTCTTAACATAAGACCGTCTGACAGTCCTATCTTTCTATATTCTGTCGCCAGAGAAGAAGAGCAAGTGCTGGATGAAGATGATCACAAGTTTAATCTTCAGAATACGCAAGACGATAATTTACCTCTAGCCCCTAGTCCAAGTGAACTGCATATTGTTGTCCATCATGTTTCATCGCCAATCCAATCACCTGGACGTCTAGAAGGCTCTACTATAGAAATTAGCCACAGCAGCCGCTACAGCCCTAATATTACGCCACGTCATAGTCATAGTCATAGTCATAGGCGGGAATCCATCGGAAGAGAAACTATCGCAAGGACAAGGACTAAACGATTAGAATTTAAGAAGAAATCGCCTTGTTCAAAATTAACAACTAGCGTAGCTGACTTTAGCATCGGTTTATTTAAATTTATTCCAATGGGACTTGGTACTGGCCTATCCATAGGTAGCTCCTTATTACTTGGATTGGCAGCATGCTTTATCTGTCCGAGCAGATACTGCAGTAAAGCTGAGCGTTCATCTAATTTGGCAGAAGCAAGTGCTTTTCAATTTAAACTAGCCAGGATCGGGATCATCAATATCATTGCCCAAACGTTTTGCCGAGCTCCTGTTTATATCGAAGAGCATCTCTGTCCACAGCATTTCTCCAATTTAAACGGCATGTCGATAGAATCAGAAGGCCCATTCAAAAAGCTGCAAAAGGGCTATTTTTTTGTAGTAGATAAAGCTTTATGCATTACGAGTAGTAAGCAAAAATTTGTCATGGAAGAACGTTCCAATTATACCCTAATTTTAAGTAAAATGGTCTTTACCGGTTCATTTTCAGAAGAACAAGTTGTTGCCCACCACACTACTGAAACACAATTTATCAAAGTCGGAACAAAAGCCATAGATAATATTATTAAGAGAAATCTGGAAGAAACGGTCGAACGGCTACTCAATACATTATCATTAGCGAACGCAAAAGATGTCCTTATGATCGATTTGAATAATTTGCTCTCCTTAATGGTCACACATCACCTAACAACACAACAGCAAGCAACGAATAAAGAAAAAGAGATCATCAAAAAATTCGCAGTAGCAGTGGCAGAAAAATGTTCTGTTGACCAGATCAAAGCCATCTTATTGATTATCACACAACTTGAAGAAGATTTAGATGTACGTTCATTTCAACTCTATACTAGATTTCTCACTCAGTTTTTGAGGGGAAATTTTACTTTGACTAAAAACAATAATAAAATGGTTATGTTAAGCAGGACCTATGAAAGTGAATTATCCAACTGTCAGACAGCACAGGTAATTAAATCCAAGGCGCTAAAAGGCGTTACCGATAATAATATCATCAATCTCTTTAATCGAAAGCCTCTTCTCATCGATGAAATCCGTTAAAAAAACCTTCACAAGAAGGATTGATGAAATCTTTTCAACGCATAACGCAAGTCAGTCCCCGGGCTGTTTTTACCCGCAATTTTCTAATTCGTGCCATATTTGTAAACAGCTGCATCAAGCATGAGTGTTGTCGAAATGTTAACTGTAATACTGTCACATTACACCGCTGTAATACAATAATATACACCGCTGTAATACAATAATATAAAAATATTTGCATATTTACATACAAATATGTTTTCTGGTATACTGATATATAGACCAAGGAGGATATTATGAAAGAACACATGGTTAGATTAAGTTTCGACATCCCAGAAGACGCGCACTTCCAACTCAAAACCGAGTGCGTAAAAGCCAGAGTCTCCATAAAAGATTTTGCCTATGAAATGATTTTAAAAGGGCTGCAAGATCTCAAAGAAGAGAAATTTAAAAAGAGGCTTAGAGAATCAATTCAGCAATCCAAAGAGGGAAAGGGCCGGGTAATAAGCGCAGCTGAACTGGATGAGATGGTCAAAGATGCTGAGTGATGAATTTGATCTTAAATACACAGAAAATGGCGAGGATGATTTAAAAGAATTAATCGCCGATAAGAGTAAAGTGATCGCTCGGAAAGCTGTTATAAAAAGCTTAAAATTGATGGAGAGTAATCTTAAGTGGTCGCTGCATTCATCCAAACCTTCTTCAAATTTCAAAGTAAAATGAATGCGGGGATTAGGGGTTAAAGCTTGTGGGTGTATAAGATCTCCATAACCAGCTACACGATTTATATGAATACGGGCAAGTAATGAGCTCATATGCAAGTGCATCGGTAAAGTCCATTGTTTTAAGCAATGTTCCTGGTAGATACTCCATTAAAATGGCTCCATGGATATTTGCTTCAGGTTCCACAAGTTGGATAATGCGTGGCACTGGCAATTTATCAGCAAAGAATTTTAAAAAATACTTTTCTCGTAAGTAGTCGTTTGGGCGTTCACAAACTTTTAAAATGAGCTCTCTGTCATTAGGTTGTGTGACCTTATAGACGACTGCAACCATCGCATCATCATGATCGATGCGTGAAAAAGTAGCATCTTTAAGATGAAGGTTATTTTGATACCAATTGATAAGAGCATGCATGGATTAAGGAGAAATTAACGTATTTTGAGTCGCTGCAATTTCCCATAGGCCATTGTTTTTAACAAAAGTGTGAGTAAAGATACCTTTCATAGTTTCTGCTCCAGGCTTTTGAATATTAGTCACTTTCCAATAGACTTGAGCGATCACAACTTCAGGTTTTGCTTCTCGTACTTTTGTCTCAACTACTTCAAATATTGAGCCTTTTAGAAAAGTCTCATGGATCTTCATGTGACGATTCTCAATTTCTTGCTTTCCTGCAAAAGCTGTCCCAAATATATTCACAAAATCTGCGTCTTGAGCATAGTAATCTCCAGACCCCTTTCCTTCACAATCATTCCATGCATGCGTAAAGTGTTCAATACTCTTATCGATCTCATTTTGATCACTGATATCTAAAGCAAATAGTGAAGTGCACGATAAGATAAAAAACAGAGAAAAGCTTAAGTATTTTTTCATAAAGTATTCCTTGGGATTGAAGAGTATGTTAACAAATCTTTCATATATTATTCCATTTGATAATGCGGTACAGGATGCCAGCTTGCAATAAACTCTCCAATGATCTTAAAGCCTACTTTTTGGTAAACGTGGATGGCTCGTTTATTGGTCGCTTCAGGATCTATCAGAACCCTTTTCACATTTGGAAACTGGCTGATTAAAAACTGCTGAATCATTGATACAGCAATTCCCTTCCCCAAATAATTCAGGTCACAAATGAACAAATCTAAGGTAGTCACATCTTCACCTTCAGGAGAGGTAATCAAAAAAGCAAAAGTGGTATCTTTATCATAACCAATCCAATAGGTAGTATCAGACTCTCCTTGAAAAAACTTTTCTAGGCCATTCAGTGTAAGATAGAGGAGATTGTTTCAGTAAGCGAACGAAAGCTTAATCCTGCATTGATTGCTTTTTGAGAGTTGATTTGCATAAAACCTGGCATTTGACGCTCTTTGGAAAGCCAAAGCGGGAGCTCACTCCAGTCTTGAACTTCCTCTTTAATGAGGAAATCCTCATGCACCCAATTTATGTGGGCTGTACTATGAGTTACACGCTGACATTCAATGCTGTCAAATTGGGTGGATTAGGTTGGGCGTCAAGAGGTGTTAAGGTGATCCATCCACCGCTTTTTTTATTGAGTTTAACTTTAGGGTTTCTTGGAAGACCTTCATCGAATGTTGTCAGAGCTTGCTTCACTTCAGTTTGTAGTTCTGCAATGAACTTATCAGCTTCCGTAGGAAGGTTGAGTGCCTGATAATAGGCTGTACTGTTTTCTTCGAAATCAGGAGGGAGATCTTCATCTGGATTACGATAACGATTGGCACCCACTACCCAGATTTCTTTACATCGCAATTTAGTGCGCAAGGCTTCAAGCACAGCAACTTCATAAGTAATGCGATTGACGCGAGAATTTCCCTTAGCGTCTTTTTCAATAACGGCTTCACGCCAGAGCCCACGCACAACACCATCAAGTGGTACTTCCTCATTGGCAGGAAAGGTTTGCAATTGTGTTTCTGCATAACGTTTGATTAGATTAATGGCTTGAATGACAGGTTTGTGGTGGTCATTATTTGAGCGGAAATCCAAAATCTCCAAGAGTTTTGGTACCATACGCCGATAATGTCCTTTGTAAGAGTTCCTTATAACCGTTCTTAAAGTCGTTCTGTAGGTAGGTCCAGTTGATTTCCATTCTTTCACAAGATTACGCAGTGTCTCTTCCTTAACCACTGGGAATACGACATCTCGCACGATACCATCCGGCTTTCCAAGCGCCGCGTCTGCAAGCTCAAATAAGAGATCATTTTTTCCTGTTACGCGTTTTAGGTCATCCAGTAAC
Source organism: Chlamydiota bacterium (assembly GCA_013287815.1). Lineage (GTDB taxonomy): Bacteria > Chlamydiota > Chlamydiia > Chlamydiales > Parachlamydiaceae > JABDDC01. The sequence goes on along the minus strand of JABDDC010000008.1, from coordinate 3,559 downwards.
TCTCGTTCAACTTTTCGTTCAGCTCTAGCACCTATGTGATGGATAGTCTCAATCAATAAGTCGACTAAATCGTCTGTTAAGCTACGACCTCTTAATAGGTTTTAAAGTACTTGCAGGCCATGGAGCCCAAATTGACACCACCACACCGAACGGTCGTCTTGTATTTGGCCTATTTGCTGCCTTGGCGGAATTTGAGCGAGAGTTGATTGTAGAACGGACAAATGCCGGGTTAGCAGCTGCACGGGCAAGAGGAAGAATGGGCGGACGTCCATGTAAAGTAGATGCTGCTACATTGAGAATGGCTTCAGCAGCTATGTCGGATAAAAAATCAATAGCAACAGAAGTGGCAAAAAGACTCAACATTACCACTGCAACGCTGTATACTTACGTAAACAGTGATGGTTCGTTAAAATCTGCTGGCATCAAATTGCTCGAACACTGAAAATAATTTAGCGAAATCAACTAATTCACAAGTTAGACAATAAATTATTTAAGCTTGAGTTTTAATACATGTTTATGACATTATTTACATATTTAGTGTTTTGTTAGCAAATGCAACGGTTTTTAATTAAAAATCAATTTTATGGAGAATAGATTATGTTTAGCAGCGCCTTAGGACCATCAGGATACAAATACGTAGAAACCTGTACCATTAATCCTGCAAACGTACAAGGCAATGAGCAAGAGGATAGGACAGTATTCGTTAATGTCGATGGCTCATACTACCAATTTGCTGAAAAAATTGATGGGCAAATTCAGTCCCGTAATAAACATGATTATGGACGTTCATACGGATTTTCGATGAAATTGTCTGTTCTCGTTAAGAGTTTGGAAAATATAAACCCTCAAGCTGCAACTCAAGTCAAAAGTTTAAATGATGGTAAAATATTTAGTTTTAGCGTAATTATTAATGAATCCGATCAGGAAAAAAATCGAATTGATGCTTTGTTAAAAAAATTATATCAAGAACAAATATCCCCTATTACACCGATTGATGAATTTATTGCAGAAATTGCAAATGCAGTTACAAATAAGCGAAATCCAGTGTATAGTAAACGTCTTTTGGACATCAGTGTGAGAGAGGTTAGCCATAAAGCATTGTGGGATTGCAATTTTTGTGAAAAATTAAAGCAATCAATTGCTAAATTAATACCTTCTCAAACAAATACGTCCGTTGAACAAGTGAAATCGACTGATTATCCTAAGTTTAAGGTCCCTTATGGATGTAAGCTTTTCAAAGTCCAGATTGGAGAGTCTGAAATGTTTTTTGATTTAGGGCAACATGCCACTACTCCTGTCATGGTATACAACACAGGTCAGACTCCATCTTCAGGACTGGGATTAACAAGCCCTACTCCAACTCCTACACCATCTTCTGGACTTGGTTCAGCAAGTTCTATTGCACAGGTTCAAGTTAAAGAATATACGCTTGATAATGGGGTTGTTATTTGTGATAGAGTAAATGGTATAGCAAAAGTCGTGTTTTCACAACTATGGACAGATAAATATAAGAGACCCTCTTACCTAGTGTCGATCAATGGTAAAATGCTAACGCGTCCAACTATTTCGACTCCCTCCGAAAATGCACGTGTGATATTTTGCGGCAGCATAAAATTTACCTTCGCGCAAAAAAATGAATTTATTGAAATCACAGAAGTGGATGAAACAAGCCAACCTGTTATGTACATCGACCCAAGAAATGCTGTAAATGGAATAGCTTATGATGCTTATTCATATATACCCACAGCAATAACCGAAGAAGAGGCAAGGAAAAAACTTGAAAAAATGAACACTGATTACCCTGATTTTAAGAGCGATATTACAGTTTATAATCGGCATGGTGTCGCAGTATTCGGATATGACAGCAAAAAACAGGATTATGCTCTATGCTGGGCCAATCCTCATGAAGAAAAAGTCAAAATAATGGAATGTTTCGAATGTGGACGTCTTAGAGACGGAGGAACGTCATTTGCAAAGTCTACAGATCAAACAGTGAATTTTCGATACAACATTACCAATGGAATGTCTTATCTGAATGCAGAGATAGCCACAAAGATATCATAAAAAATATTTTATCCTTTCGAGCACAGGGAGAGAACAGGATCGAGGAAATAACAAGATGGGGTGTCTTCTGTTTATTAACACCCCATATGGTCGGTTTGAATGCCAGAATTCCGCTTAATTAATCCAAGTGGCGGCTGGTGACACGACTGTTGGGTCTACCCCTTTTATTGCGGGTGAATTCGATTTGCTCGTGCCCTGCCTTGCCGTATTGGCTTAAATCCTGGAATATATTGGATAATTGATCACCTGAGTTTAGATTCATATTGTTCATAAGATCCTCCGAAAACTAGTTGATATAAAAACGAATTAGATCTAACTTAATTATAATATTTATGCAATTAAAATAAATAAATAGTTGAATTTTTAATCTGTTAAACGTAAATGATTTGGGTTTTGCACAGTCTTCTCTGAAGCTTTTAAGTGCATATAATCCTTAAAATGACTGAAAAAGTGTGTAGGAAGGGCACTTTACAGCCTCCAACCTCTTCTTGAAATTCAAAAGAAAAACTATTATTGACTTTACCTACGATATTTGGTAATATAAAGGTAATAAAAACAAGAGATTTGCCTTTCCTATTAGTGGGAAAGATTTAAGAAAGCTCTTCTATGATGCAGGATACGAACTAGTACCTGGTGCCGGCAAGGGTAGCCATTGGAAATTGAAAAAGAAAGGGTGTCCAATCGTTATTATACCCAATCATATTGAACTAAAGAAAGGCACAGAGCATACTCTTAGAAAAATATTAGAAGAAAATAAGCGAGGATCAGTCCATGAAGTACCATTTCAAAGTTCATAAAGAGGGAACCGGTTTTTGGGCACAATGCATTGAATTACCTGGATGCCTTACCGAAGCTAATTCAATGGATGAGCTGCAAACCAATATGCAGGAGGCTCTGAATCTTTATGTTGAAGAGCCACTTGATTCTAGAGACCTTGCCGCGCTGCCAAATGAATCAATACGTCTCTCCCGCTTTATTGTAGAAGTTGCTCTTGATCCCCAGATCGCGTTTGCTTTTATGGTTCGTTATTCCAGGATCAAGCAAGGCCTTACCCAGCAACAAGCTGCAAATAAAATGGGGTTTGAAACTATTTATAGTTATCAACGGCTCGAGGGAAAACGCTGCAACCCTAGTCTGAAGATCATTACAAAGATTAAACATGCTTTTCCCGATTTTTCTATAGATTATGCATTAAGTAGTTAATCGATCCAGACGAATCAACAAATACGCACAAGAGGCAAACGCTCTTTTACGCTCGATCAAGCCTTAAGAATGAAGCGTGAAAGGGGTCGTGAAAGGGGTCGTGCCTGCGTTATGCGTAACTCTGATGCATAAGGCAGGCACGGCTCCTTCACGGCCCCTTTCATAGACGACGGCAAAGGATATAATTTAGCAAAGATTAAATCAAAGCTATCAAACCCTCCGCAGACCGAACATTGCGAGACGACTTCCAACATTTAAAACGATTAGGATTAATAAAAGCTCAATCACCTTG